>JAFGPU010000201.1 GCA_016936035.1 Acidimicrobiales bacterium | reverse complement strand
TGCTGACCGTCGGCCGCCTCGACCTGCTCCAGCGGCAGTACTTCGACGACTTCTTCGACGCCCAGGCCCGCTCGTTCCTGGACGGCCGGCTCGACGTCCCCGCCGAGGTCGCCGCCTTCGAGGGCTTCCTCATCGACGGCAGGACCTACATCTACTTCGGGCCCGTGCCCGCGCTCGTGCGCCTGCCCGTGCTCGCCGTCACCGATCGCTTCGACGGCCGGCTCACCACCCTGTCGATGCTGCTCGCCGCCGTCGTCCTGATGGCCGCCGCGTTCCGCCTGTCGTGCGTGCTGCGCGGCATCGTGCGGGGCGCCGCCCCCGTCGGCCGGCGCGAGCCCCTGCTCACCGGCCTCCTCGCCGTGGTGGTGCTGGTGTCCCCCGCCTTCTTCCTGTCGTCCGCGGCGACCGTCTACCACGAGGCGACGATGTGGGGGCTGGCGATGACCGTCGCCGGGTTCGACGCCGTCGCGCGCTGGCAGCGCCAGCCGACCACCCGCCGCCTGGTCGCCGCGTCCGCGCTCACCACCGCGGCGCTGCTCAGCCGCCAGTCGCTGGGGCTCGGACCGCTCGTTGCCCTGGCGCTGAGCGGCCTGGCGGTCGGCGTCGCGCAGGCCCGGCGGCGCCACCCCGACCTCCCCGCCTGGGGCGCCTGGCCACGGGCGCTGCAGAGCCGCACCACCCTGGCCTGTGCCGCCGCCTGCATGATCCCGCTCGCCGCCGCCATCGGCATGAACGTCGCGAAGTTCGGCACGCTGCTCACCCCGCCGTCCGACAAGCACAACTTCTCGCTGGTCTCCGAGCACCGCAAGGAGATGCTCGCCGCCAACGACGGCTCGCTGTTCGGGCTCGAGTTCGCTCCCACCACGCTCAAGCAGTACTTCCGCCCTGACGGCGTCGACGTGCGGCTCGACATGCCGTGGATCGACTTCCCCCGCCTGGGCCCGTCGACCGTGGGGGACGTCACGTTCGACAAGCTCGACTGGGCGTCGAGCATCCCGGCCTCGGCGCCCGCGCTCACCGCGTTGTCCCTCGTGGCGATCGTGTGGGCCGTCCGCACCCGCCGGGACCGCCGCGGTGGACCCTGGTTCGCTCCCCTCGCCGTCGGTGCCGCCGCCGGCGGCTTCGGCGTCATCGCCTTCGGCTACATCGCCAACCGCTACCTCGCCGACCTCTACCCCCTGGTGCTCATCCCCGGCATCGTCGGGTTCCACCTGGTCAGCCGCGGCTGGCCCCACCGCTCGCCGCGCCGGCGACGTTCGGCAGCTGCGGTCCTCGCAGCCCTCGCCGCCCTCGGTGTGCTGGCCAACCCGGCGCTGGCGCTCGAGTACCAGCGCGAGCGGGGCCCGGTGATCGACGAGTCGGCACGCGCCCAGTGGGTCGGCTGGCGCACCTCGCTCCCGGGCGCGTACCCGCCGGTGAGGGTCCGGCCCGACGCGTTCATGCCCGGGCACCTCTTCGACGGCAGGCTCGCCGTCGTCGGCGACTGCGACGGCCTCTACGTCCGCGTCGACGACACCTGGCACGGGGTCGAGCGCGGGCCCGACGTCGACGTGTTCGACCTCCGTGTCGACCTCGACACGGTGCCCGACGGCGAGCGGGTCCCGCTGATCACGCTGGGGGACGACCGCACGCGCAGCGTGGTCGCAATCCGCCGGCTGGCCGGCGACTGGTTCCGGGTCGACGTGTCACGTCCGCCCGGCAGCAGCGGTGGCTGGCGCCTCGGCTACGCCCGCCGCCTGTCCGGCACCGTCACCGTGCGCGTCGACGCCGACTGGCGCGACCCCGACCGCGAGGTCAGGGTCGGCGGCGAGGTGCTCTACGGCGGCCCGCTGCCGTCCGGCACCGTGTCGCCCCAGGTCGGCCGTGCCCCGGCCGGGCTCGGCGTCGCCACCCGGTTCCCCGAGGACGGCATCGCGGCCGTTCCCTACGAACCGACCGTGTGCGCGGACGTCGAGCGGTCGATCGACGGCGGCGGCTGAGCCCGCCCGAGCTCAGCCGGCGGTGTTCCGCGACCGGGTCGACTCGAGCTGGTAGAGCATCTGGTACGCGAACAGGTTCGGTCGCGTCCGGACGGCGGCGGCGTCGACGCGCCGGGCGAGCCGGCGCAGCGCACCGTCGTCGCCGGCGTCCGGGGCGTCCTCGGCCCCGCCGCGCTCCACCACCTCGAGCGGCAGCCCGGTGTAGCCACGGCGCGCCACCCGCCAGCCGTAGTCGCCGACCAGTCGCTCGAAGCTGCGACGAGTGAAGAACCGCAGGTGTGTCTGGTCGAGGATGCCGCGCCGGTCGTAGTCGAACCGGCCGACCGCCACCCGCAGGCGCGGGTACCAGTGCGCGAAGTTGGGGACCGACGCCAGCAGCACGCCCTCCGGGGCCATCAGGTCGTGGAGGTCGGCCAGGATCTGCTCCGGCCGGCGGACGTGCTCGAGCACGTCTGCGGCGATGACGACGTCGAAGGGCCCGTCGAGGCCGGGAGGCAGCCCGGCGTCGAGGTCGGCCTGGATGAAGAGGTCGAGCTGGTCCTTCACCCCGTCCGCCGCCGCGATGTCGACGCCCACCACGTGGTGGCCGAGCGCTCGCAGGCGGCCGGCGATGGCTCCGTCGGCGCAGCCGAGGTCGAGCACCCGCAACGACGGTCGGCCCTCGAGCCACTCGACGATGCGCCCGTGCGAGCTGGTGTCGGACTGCTTCGACTCGTAGACCTCGCTGGCGAAGGCCAGCTCGCCCGTCCCGAACCCCAGCTTGTGGGCCCGGTAGCGGATGACGTCCCGGGTGATCAGCTTGGCGTACTTGAGCCCGTTCACGTAGCAGATCTCGTCGCCGTAGAACGTCGGGATCGGGATCTCGACGATCTTCTTCCCCGCCTCGGTGAGCTGCACGATGATCTGGGTGTCGAAGTTGAAGTCGTCGTCGTTGCGCTCGAACGGCAGGTCGCGCAGGGCCGCCACCGAGTAGGCCCGGTAACCCGAGTGCCACTCCGACAGGTCGGTGCCGGCCAGGGCGTTCTCGAACCGGGTGAGCACCTTGTTGCCGGCGTACTTGTACAGGGGCATGCCACCGCGGCGAGCGGCACCGGGCTCGAGCATGCGCGACCCGAACACGGCGTCGGCCTCGCCTCGCTCGAGGGGGGCGACCATGTCGGGCAGCTTCTCGGGCGCGTACTGCCCGTCGCCGTGCACCATCACGATGATGTCGAGGTCGCGCTCGATGGCCCAGCGGTAGCCCACCTTCTGGTTGCCGCCGTAGCCCAGGTTGCGCTGGTTGCGCACCACCTCGAGCGGCAACGACGGGTCGAACTGCTGGTAGCCGAGCCCGACGAGGTAGGTGGCGTCGGCGCTGTGGTCGTCGCTCACCAGGATGCCGGAGATGCGTGAGCGGAAGTCGGCGGGGATGCGGTCGAGCACGCGCGCCAGCGTTCCGGCGGCGTTGTAGGCCACGACCAGGATGCCGATGCGGGGCTGCACGAGCGGCAGCATAGGAGCGGCGGGCGCCCGGCGCCCGCCCGACGCCCCAGGTCGACGGTCCGCCCCGTGGCGCCGACCCTCCCGTCCCGCTGGCGCGACCGCACCCGGCGCTGCATCATTGTCGGCGTGGGGGTGGCGGACAACGGGTCGAGGAAGCTGCCGTCGCCCGCGATCGGCGCCACGTTCATCGCGGGCGCGGTCGTCGTGCTGCTGATGGGCATGACGTGGTTGGGCGAGGGCGAGGCCAAGGAGCAGCTGATCGCGCCCGACCTCGAGGGCGTGACCCCGCCCACCGATCCCCGGGGCGAGCCCATCGAGCTGCCGCCCAGCCAGCCCGCCACCGCGGTCACCTTCGGAGTGGACGGCCAGGTCCTGCGGCCCGACCCCGTGCGGGCCCGGATCGTCGACGAGTCCGGCGACGAGATCATCATCACGCTGCCGCCCAACACGACGGTCGACAGCGTCACCGGCGAGGTGGTGCCCACCACCTCGACGCCGACGAGCCGCGCCCCCGGCAGCACGTCCCCGCCGCCCTCGTCGCCGACGACCTCGACCCCGACCACCTCGGCCCCGCCGCCCCCCACGTCGTCGCCGACGACCCAGGCCACGACGACGACCACCGCACCCGCGACGACGACCACCACCGAGTCGACGACGACGACCACCGACGATCCCGGTACGGGGTTGCTCGACGGCATCGTCGGCGTCGCCCTGCCCTGAGCCGGCCGGGCCCGGTCGCGGTCAGGCCGAGCGGCGGCCGCCGCCGGCGCGGCGCATCTCGCGCTTCTGCTCGATGAAGTCGACGAGCACGTAGTCGCCCAGCGTCTCGGGCGAGGTGAAGAACGCCCGTCCCTTGTTGAGCCGGGTGAGCTTCTCGACGAAGGCGCGCAGGTGGCCGTTCGGGTCGAGCATGAACGTGTTGATGCGGATGCCGTCGCGGGTGCAGCGCACCACCTCGCGCAGCGTGGCATCGACCGTCTCACGCACCGGCGGGTACGAGAAGAACGGCTCGGCCATGCCCGACTCGAAGTGGGCCGTCGGCTCGCCGTCGGTGATCATGATGATCTGCTTCGTGCCCGGCTGGCGGGCGAGCAGCCGCCGGCTGATCTGGAAGGCGTGCTGCATGTTGGTGCCGTAGACGAAGTCCCACGACACCTCGGGCAGGTCCTGGGGACGGATCTCGCGCGCCACCTCGCTGAAGCCGACCAGGCCCAGGTAGTCGCGCGGGAACTGCGTCGAGATGAGCGAGTGCAGCGCCATCGCCACCTTCTTGGCGGCCAGGAAGTTGTCGCGCATCGGCATCGACAACGAGAGGTCGAGCATGAGCACGGTCGACGACCGCACCAGCTGCTCGGTGCGCTCGACCTCGAAGTCGTCGGGGTGCAGGCGCACCGGCGTGCCGCCACCGGCACGGCCCACCGCGTTGCGCACCGTCCGCTCGATGTGCAGGTTGAACGGGTCGCCGTACTCGTACGGCTTGGTCTCGTAGCTGCGCTCGTGGCCGACGCCCGTGCGCTCCAGCTCGTGGCGGCCGAGCTTGTCGCGAGCCAGCTTCTCGAACAGGTCGTTCAGCGCGTTGCGCCCGATGCGCCGCAACCCCCGGGGGGTGAGCTCGAGGCGCCCTTCACGCTGGTCGATCAGGCCGGCGTCCTGGAGCATGCGGGTGAGCCGCCCCAGCTCGTCGAGGCTGCGGGCGGCGTCGTCGCCCAGCAGCTCGCGGGCGCGGTCGATGTCGGCCTCGGCCAGGGCGCCGGGGTTGGCGGCGTTGCGCAGCAGCTGCTCGAGGCGATCGAGGTCGCCCAGCTCCTCCAGGGTCGACGCCGCCTGCGCCATGCCCATGGGGTCCTGACCACGGAAGTCGTAGCCCTGGCCCCACCCCATGTCGGGGAACATGCTCTGGAGCTGGTTGCCGAGCTGGTCGACCTGCCAGCGCAGGTCCATGTCCTCGAGCAGCTGGTCGGCGAGCGCGCCGATCTGGGCCCGCTGCTCCGGGGTCATCGAGTTGAGCATCGCCTGCATGGCCGCCATGCGGCGGGCCAGCACCTCGAGCAGCTCGTCGAGGTTCTGCGGGTTCTCGGGGAAGAAGTCGCCGTACCGCTCCATGAACCCGTCGAAGTCGGGCTCCTCGCCCCGGGCGCGCTGGTCGAGCATGCGGTTGAGCTCGGCCATCATGTCCTTCATGCGCGCCATGTCCTCGGGCGTCATGCTCTCGACGGCACCGGTCATGCGGTTGACGTAGCTGTCGAGCACCTGCTGGCGCAGCTTCTCGACCAGCTCGTCGAAGCGCTGCTGGGCCTGCGGCGAGGCGAAGTCGTAGCTCTGCAGCTCGCGCACCATGCCGGCCAGATCGGGCGGCAGCGTCTCGAGCTGCACGTTGCGCTCGTCCGCCGCACCCTGGGCGGTCTCGGCCCGGCGAGCGTCACCGCTCTGCTGGGCTTCGCGCAGCTGGCGGTCGATCTCGGCCCGCTCCTGCTGCACGACCTCGCGCAGCTCCTCGGCGATCTCGTCGTAGACGCCGCCGAGGTCGAAGCGGTCGAGACGCTCGTCCCGCTCGCGCCGCAGGCGGTCGAGCAGGTCGCGCACCCCCTGCACGTCTTGGCCCTGGCGATCGCGGAACCCCTGCTGCAGGAGGCGCCGCAACGCCGCGTTGAGGTCGCCGTGGTAGAGCAGGTCGTCGGTGATCTGCTCGAGGACTGCGTCGGCGTCGAGGTCGAAGCCGACCTGCGTGCCGTCCCAGCGGCTGTAGCGGAACCGGGGCTTGGCCATCGCGGGTCACGGTATCCCTGCAGATCGACAGTCGCGGCCCGAGCCCGGCCTGGGACGGGTCGCGGTGCGGATCCCGGCGGTCGGCCGCCGGCGCACCCCACGCCCCTGGGGGTCCCCCAGCCGACGATGAGGGCGATGCCGGATCGCCCCCGGCGGCCCCGAGGCGCACCCTGGGCGCATCGCAGCCCAACGATGAGGAGGACCCCATGAGCCAAGCCCAACCACCGGTCACCCACAGCGCCGGATGGATCACCCAGACCTACATCTCGTTCGCCGTCGCGCTGTCGTCACTGGCCATCGGCATCGCCTACCTGCCCGGCGACCCGTGGAAGCGGGCCTTCCTCGCCGTGTCGGCCCTGTACGCCGTCACCTCGTCGATCAGCCTGGCGAAGACCGTGCGCGACCAGCACGAGTCCAGCCGGGTGGTCGCCCGGGTCGACGAGGCCCGCTTCGAGCGCCTGCTCGCCGAGCACGACCCCTTCAAGGCGCCGGCCTGACCACGCGCTCGGGCCGCCCGCAGACCTGCCGCGAGTCTCCGGCCCGCAGACCTGCCGCGGATCTGAGGCCCTGGCGCCAGATCCCGCGGCAGGATCTCGGGCGTGCCGGCCGGCACCGGGGCGAGCGGCGCGAAAACTCTCCTGACGGTCGGTGACATGCCGACGACCGGTGGCGTAGCGTGACACGGCGCCGGGCGGCGAGCGGCGGGACGTCCGTCGTCCACCGGCGACGGCGCGCCCATGTGGGGGCCATGACACACCGCGATCGCTTCGATGGAGAGTTCGACGTCGTGCTCGCCGGCGCACGCGCCGGTTCCCCAGCCGCGTTCGAGCGCATCTTCACCGCCCTCGCCCCCGCCGTCCAGGGTTACCTGCGCCTGCAGGGGGCGTTCGAGCCCGAGGACCTGACGAGCGACGTTTTCGTGGCGGTGCTCCGCAACCTGCAGACGTTCGAGGGCGACGAGGCAGGGTTCCGGTCGTGGGTGTTCACGATCGCCTACCGGCGCATGATCGACGAGCGCCGCCGGGCCCAGCGGCGTCCGGCGGCGGCCCCGCTCGAGGACGTTCCGCACATGCCGGCGGCCGACGACGTCGAGCACGACGTGCAGCAGTCGCTGGGCACGGCGCAGGTGCGGGCACTGTGCGACCGCCTCTCGCCGGACCAGCGCGACGTGCTGCTCCTGCGGCTGCTGGGACGCATGACGGTCACCGAGGTGGCCGAGGCGCTGGGCAAGTCCCCGGGTGCCGTCAAGGCCCTCCAGCGGCGCGGCCTCCTCGCCATCTCGCAGATGATCGAGCGGGAGGGCGTACCGCTGTGAGCCGCTCCGACGATGACGTTCCCGACATGACTGCGACCCCGCCGCTCGAGGACAGGGCGATCGAGGCGATCATCGGCGGCG
>JAFGPU010000200.1 GCA_016936035.1 Acidimicrobiales bacterium | reverse complement strand
CGCCGCCTCGTCAAGCGGGCGGTCGACGCCGTGCGCGAAGAGGCGCTGGCGCGAGCCAGCGCAGCCTGACCGGCACCGCCGCGGGGCGGGTCACATGATCGATCACCGCCGTTGCCGCGCCACTACTGCGCGAATCGCTTTGCGGTACACCCCGGCGAGCGACCACGATGGTGCACCATGACCAGCTCGTGGTCCCCCTCCTCGTGGCAACACAAGCCGGCTGCCCAGCAGCCCGAGTGGCCTGACGAGGGTGCCCTCGACCGGGCGACCAAGCACCTGGGCTCGCTCCCCCCGCTGGTGTTCGCCGGCGAGGCGCGTGCGCTGACCGGGCAGCTCGCCGAGGTCGCCGAAGGCAACGCCTTCCTGCTGCAGGCCGGTGACTGCGCCGAGTCGTTCGACGCCTTCTCCGCCGACGCCATCCGCGACAAGCTCAAGGTCATCCTGCAGATGGCCGTGGTGCTCACCTACTCGACCGGCGTCCCGGTCATCAAGGTCGGGCGCATCGCCGGCCAGTTCGCCAAGCCCCGCTCGTCACCCACCGAGCGGGTCGACGGCATCGACCTGCCCTCGTTCCGGGGGCACATGGTGAACAGCATCGTTCCCACCGCGGCCGCCCGCACGCCCGATCCCGACCGGCTCGTCCAGGCCTACCACCAGTCCGCGGCCACACTGAACCTGCTCCGGGCCTTCACCAAGGGCGGGTTCGCCGACCTGTCCCGCGTCCACCAGTGGAACCAGCAGTTCGTGGCGGCCAGTCCCGAGGGACGCCGCTACGACCGCGTCGCCGACCACATCGACCGGGCGCTGCGGTTCATGGCGGCGTGCGGCATCAACACCGAGAGCCAGCCCAACCTGCACGAGGTCGATTTCTTCACCAGCCACGAGGCCCTCATCCTCGGCTACGAGGAGGCCCTGACCCGGCAGGACTCGCTCACCGGCAAGTGGTACGACTGCTCGGCGCACATGCTGTGGATCGGCGAGCGGTCGCGCCAGCTCGACGGCGCCCACGTCGAGTTCCTGCGCGGGGTCGACAACCCCCTCGGGGTGAAGATCGGCGCCACGGCGACGGTCGACGAGGTGCTGGCGCTGTGCGAGGCGCTCAACCCCGAGCGCGTCCCCGGGCGGCTCACGCTCATCTCCCGCATGGGCGCCGGCAAGATCGCCGACGCGCTCCCCCCGCTGCTGGCGGCGGTGCGCGACGCCGGTCACCCGGTGGTGTGGGCATGCGACCCCATGCACGGCAACACCTTCACGTCCGACACGGGCCGCAAGACCCGCGACTTCGACGCCGTGCTGACAGAGATCGCGGGCTTCTTCGCCGCCCACTGGGCCGAGGGCACCTGGCCGGGCGGCGTGCACATCGAGCTCACGGGCGACGACGTCACCGAGTGCATCGGCGGCGGCGAGGCCCTGGGGCACGCCGATCTCGACGATCGCTACGAGACGATCTGCGACCCCCGCCTCAACGGCAAGCAGTCCATCGACCTCGCGTTCCAGGTCGCCGAGCTGCTCGACCGTCGCTGAGTCGCCCTCTGGCCCCGGCGTGGCCGGCTGCTGATCCGGCTGCTCAGCAGCCCACGAGCATGTTGCGCAGCGCCTCCACCTCGGCCTCGTCCGCCGTGAGGTCCCAGCGGACCTTCACGTTCACCCACGCGCCGGCGAACGCGCACCATCCGTCGCGGTTCGGCGGCTGCCAGTCCGCGGGGTCGCGGTCGCCCTTCGAGCGGTTGGTGGCGGCGGTGACCGCCACCAGGGTGGCGGGGTCGTCGAGGTCGTTGGCGAAGGCCGCACGCTGCTCGGGCGTCCAGTCCGCCGCACCCGAGCGCCACGCCTCGCCCAGGGCCACGACATGGTCGATGTCGAGCTCGGACGCGTCGGTGGTCTCGTAGCCGTCGTAGAGCGACACCCAGTCACCGGCGACGATCTGGCAGCGATACGGGTCGACCTGCGCCGGCGACTGCGACTCGTCGATCAGCACCTCGTCCCGCGTGTCGCAGCCGTCACCGTCGGCGTCGATCCAGCCCGAGCCGAACTCGTCGCGGTCGTAGGACCCGTCGTCCGACTCGGGCGCCACCCTCAGCTGGTCGATCGGGGCCTCGGCGGGCGGCTCGCTGCCCAGAGCGTCGCCGGGCTGTTGGCCGCCCGGCGGGTCGTCAGGCTGCGACGGTGATGTGGCCGCGGACCCCGACACGCAGGCGGTGACGACGAGGGCGAGCGCGCCGACCGACGCCACCGCCCACTGCGCCGTCGTGCCACAGCACCGCCCACGCCGGGCGCGGCGCATCTCGAGCCTGCCGTCCATCGTCCATCCCCAAGGTCTCCGGCCGCCCGGGCGCCGGTCGCCGCGGGCGTCGCCCCGACGGAGCGTGCCGAGGTTAGCGATGTGTGAGCGCTCGGCGGTGGATGGTCCGGTGGCGGCCGGCACGCTCCGTCACGACCGGGCGAATGTTGACAAGCGCGCTCAGGTTTCGCTCTACTGGGCAAAGCCTGACTGATCTCATCAGATTTATCAGGTATCCACCGCCACGACGCCTCCCGGCCGCCGAGAACGGAGCACTCCATGGGTCAGCGCGAGATCGACGCCGCACAGCTCGCCGACGCCGACAAGTTCGAGACCGTGCTCGCCCGGTACCTCGCAGGCGAGGTCGACGACGACGCCTTCCGCATCTTCCGCCTGAACAACGGCATCTACGGCCAGCGCCAGGGCGGCCACAACCAGATGGTGCGGGTCAAGATCCCGTGGGGCGGCATGCTGCCCGACCAGCTCGAGCTGATGGCCGACCTCGCCGACACCTACTCGCGGGGCTGGGGCCACATCACCACCCGGCAGAACATCCAGTTCCACTACGTGCAGCTCGAGAAGATCCCCGAGGTCATGCGGCTGCTCGCCACCGTGGGCATGACGACGCGCGAGGCCTGCGGCGACACCGTCCGCAACGTGCAGGCCTGCCACCTCGCCGGCGCCTGCCCCTACGAACGGCTCGACGTCACGCCGTGGGCCGAGGCCGCCTACCGGCACTTCGTGCGCAACCCGCTCGGCCAGCGCCTGCCCCGCAAGTTC
Source organism: Acidimicrobiales bacterium (assembly GCA_016936035.1). Lineage (GTDB taxonomy): Bacteria > Actinomycetota > Acidimicrobiia > Acidimicrobiales > VFJN01 > ZC4RG19. Next base: position 9,211 of record JAFGPU010000200.1, on the reverse strand, counting down.
AAGATCAACTTCTCGGGCTGCGCCACCGACTGCGGCCAGGCCATGTTCAACGACGCGGGCGTCGTCGCCACCACCCGCACCCTCGACGACGGGACGGTCGAGTCCGGGTTCAAGGTCTTCGTGGCCGGCGGCCTCGGCGCCAACCCGCATGCCGCGCTGGCGCTCGAGGACTTCACCGCCAAGGACGACCTCCTGCCCACCCTCGAGGCGATCCTGCGCGTCTTCAACAACCACGGCAACCGCGACAATAAGCTGCGGGCACGCATGAAGTGGCTGGTCATGAACCTGGGTTGGGACGAGGTGCGCGAGCGGGTCCTGAAGGAGCGCCGGCTGCTCCTCGGGTCGTCGTCGTGGCCGGGTGGCATCCCCGAGGAGGTCGCCAAGGCGGGCGACGCCCCTGCCGGGCTCGCCGACGGCGCCACCCCCACCCCGATGGGCCAGGGGGTCCCGGTCTCGATCACCCGGCGCAGCCCGTTCGAGCGCTGGGATGACGCCAACGTGGTACGCGGGGCCGCCAAGGGAACCGTCTCCGCCGTCGCCTACGCCCGCCTGGGCGACGTGACCAGCGCCCAGTTCCGCGCCCTCGCCGCCATCCAGCGCGACCTGGGTCTCGAGGTCCGGCTCACCAACCGTCAGAACGTCGCCTTCCGGGGGCTCAGCGACGATCAGCTCCCCGAGCTCCACCGGCGCCTCGCCGCCATCGGCATGGACCAGCCCGGCGCCGAGCTGGTGCGCGACGTCGTCAGCTGCCCGGGCGCCGACACGTGCAACCTCGCCGTCACCCAGAGCCGCGGGCTGGCCGCCGCCATCGGCGACAGGCTCGAGGAGGAGGGGCTCGCCGAGGTCGGCGGCCTACGCGTCAACATCTCAGGCTGCACCAACAGCTGCGGCCAGCACCACGCGTCCGACATCGGCTTCTTCGGCGCGGAACGCCGCGCCCACGGCCGCTCGGCGCCCGGTTACCAGATGCTGCTCGGCGGCTACGTGGGCGAGGAGCGGGCCCACTTCGGCGCCAAGGCGTTGCGGCTGCCGGCCAAGAACGCCGCCGAGGCGACGGTGCGGGTGGTGCGCCGGTTCGCCGGAGAGCGGCAGGCCGGCGAGACGTTCCGGCAGTGGATGGACCGCGTCGGCGGCGCCACGGCCATCGCCGCCGAGCTGAAGGACCTCGACCGGTTCCCCTCCCCCGAAGACGCCCCCGACCACTACGTCGACTACGACGAGACGGGCCCGTACGAGGCCGAGGTCGGCGTCGGCGAGTGCGCCGGCGCCTGAGGAGACCCACACATGAGCTTCCTGGTCGACCCTCCTCCCCTGCCGGTCCCCGCCTTCCCCGACGAACAGCTGGCCGAGCTGAACGCCGAGTTCGAGCGCTGGTCGGCCCCCAGGATCATCAAGTGGGCTGTCGACAACTTCGCGCCCCACCTCTGCCTCACCGCCTCGATGCAGGACGCCGTGCTCATCGACCTCGCCACCAAGGTCGACCCGGGCATCGAGGTCGTGTTCATCGACACCGGCTACCACTTCCCCGAGACGCTCGAGACGGTCGAGGCCGTCCGTCGCCGCTACGGGCTGAACCTGCGCATGATGACCGTCGCCCCCCACGACGAGGAGCTGTGGAAGGTCGACCCCGAGAACTGCTGCTCGGCGGTGAAGGTCGGACAGCTCGACCGGGCGCTCGCGGGCAAGGCGGCGTGGATGAGCGGGCTGCGGCGCGACGAGGCCAGCTCACGGGCCGGCACACCCGTCGTCGCCCGCGACCTGCGGGGCCTGGTGAAGGTCAACCCCATCGCCACCTGGAGCGACCTCGACGTGCAGGGGTACATCGCCGACCACGACGTGCCGGTCAACCCGCTGCTGCACCGGGGCTACACGTCGATCGGGTGCCAGCCCTGCACCTCGCTGCCCACCGATGCCGACGACCCGCGCTCGGGTCGGTGGGCGGGCCGGAGCAAGACGGAGTGCGGCATCCACGGCTGAGTCCCGCCCCGCCGCGACCGGGACATCGGAGGACCGGGCTCAGCTCTCGTCGGTGCCGCGGAGGAACCCCAGCAGCTTGGTGACGGTCTCGAGGTCCTGGTCCTGGTCGACGGTCTCCGTCTCGGCAGACGCGGTCTCGGCGGTCTCGCCGACCGCCTCGTCCTCGTCGCGTCGAGGACGCCTCGGCGTCCGTCCGACCAGCGGGTTGTCGCCCACGTCGCGTCCTGTCATGTTGCCGTCCCTACTCCGACCACCCGGGGTGCGGAGCGGCCGGGCCGTTTCTCCGCGTCTGCTGCGGTGGCGCCGTGCCGCTCGGCGGCCGACCGCCCCGGGTCGACCACCTCGTGGATGAGCGCGCGTTCAGTCTCGTGTGCCGAGTCTCGCCTCAACGTGCCCGGTGAGCCGATGCCGTAGACATGCCGATCGCGTTGCTTTCATGTCGATGCGGTCACGTCGGCCGCCTCCGTGGCGGCGTCACCGCGCCCGGACGTCGACTGCAGCGGTCGCACGCCCCGCGGCCAGCGCGACGAGCACCACCAGGATGCCACTCGACATGAGCACCACCTGGGTCGACTCCAGATGGCCGACCAGGGGCCAGGTCACCTCGTCGAGCAGGTCGTCCGCCACCCCGGCCCCGAGCGCCGCCACGGCCAGGCTGCCACGGATCACCACGTGGAACACCGTGAACGCCATGACCCGGTCGCGATCTCCCAGGCCGTTCTGCAGCAGCTCCATCGCCGACGCCAGCGCCAGCGCCGTGAAGGCGCCGAACGCCACGGCCCCGAGCAGGGCGAAGCCGATGGCGGGCGCCAGGCTCATGGTCGCGACCACCGCCCCCTGGGCGACGAGGGTGGTACGCACCATCCGGAAGTCGCGTCGACCCAGCCAGCGCAGCACCAGCAAGCCGATGCCCGCCCCCACCCCGAAGCAGGCGACCAGCAGCCCGAACTCGGTGTCGGTGGCGCCGAGCACCTCGCGCACCCACACGATGCCAAGCGAGAACAGGGCGCCGAGACCCAACGCGACGACGGCGGCCACGGGCACCAGGCGGCGGACCAGCGGGAGCCGCCACGCATCGAGGAAGCGCCCGCCCGTGCCCGCCACCGTGCCGGGCGACGTGCCCAGCTCGGGGAGGCGAGCGATGGCCACGAACGACACCGCGAACGTCACGGCGTCCACCGCGAACACGACGCGGGCCGCCGCCAGCCCGCCGTCCGTGCCCGCCACGGCGGCGACGAGGGCGTACAGCCCCGCCCCGACCGGGATCATCCCGTAGGACGTGCCGAGCACCAGCCCGTTGGCGACCGCCAGCCCGTCCTCGTCCGCGACCAGATCCGGGATCGACGCGTCGCGCGCCGGCAGGAAGACCATGCCCGCCAGCTCGACCACGAACGCCCACAGGTAGACCCACCACAGCTCGGTCACCCACGGCAGGACGGCCACGGCCGGGATGCGGACGGCGTCCATCGCCAGCATGATGCGGCGCCGACTCCACCGGGTCACCAGCCGCGCTGCCACCGGTCCCGCCAGGACGGTCGGCGCGAGCCGGAGCACGAGCACTCCGCCCACCGCCGTCGCCGAGTCGGTCAGCTGGAGCACCAGCGCCATCAGCGCGACCGTGCCCATCCAGTCACCCAGCGCGGACACGGCCTGGCCCACGAGGAGGTCACGCAGCGGCCCCTGCCCGGGGGACGCCCCGGCCCCGGAGCCACCGGCGGCCTCGCCGGTGCCGCCCTCCTGCGGTGCGAGGGGGTCGTGCCCCGCCCCCTCGGGCGAGGTCACGCCCGGTCGCTCCCCGATCTGCGCTCCCCGCTGATCCGACGGTGGTCGACCACCCAGTCCACCCCTGCGTCGATCGACTCGACCGCCGCGGGGCAGAACGCGTGCCCCATGCCGGGCACGAGGTCGAGCCGGCGCGGCTCCGCAGCCGCTGCGTAGAGGGCGCTGGCCGAGGCGGGTGACACGTAGCGGTCGGCGAGGCCGTGCACGACGGCCACCGGCCGCGCGACCGACCTGATCTGCTCGACGGGCGCCGCACCGCGCACCGTCCGGACCGCCACCCTGGTGCCCATGCGCCGGGCCGCGACGTGCCGGCCCGGTCGCGTCTGGGTGAGGGCCATGGCCAGGACGCCGCGCGGCGAGCGAGGCACCTGCCACCACGCGGGTGTCCCCACCACCACGGCGCCGTCGGCCACCGGGCCGCTCGGCGCGCCGCCGGCCGCCAGGTGCCCGATCGTCGCCACACCGCCCATCGACGCCCCCACCACCACCACGACGTCGTGGTCGCAGGACGCAGCGGCGACGGCGGCGCCGACGTCGAGGCGTTCGAGGTGACCCATCGTGGTGTGCCCCTCAGAGTGGCCGTGACCCCGGAGGTCGAACGTCAGCACCCGGCGTCCCGCCGCCGACTGCCGGATGGCGATCAGCTCGACCTCGGGCGCGTCCTGCCGGCTGCAGAACCCGTGGACCACCACCACCGCCTCGCCGGCGGCGCCGTCGCCGCGCGGGCGCCACCACCGCGCCCGCAGGCGCACACCGTCGGCGGTGGTCAGCACCGCCGCGCTCATCGCTGCCACCACCACGCCAGCCCGGCGAGGCCCCGCCCGGTGTGCACCACCATCACCGGGCTGAACGGACCCACCACGCACGACGCCGGGTGCAACGGTTCGAGGCGCGCCACCAGATCGGCGGCCGCGTCCGGATCGAGCGCGTGCAGCACCGTCGCGTGGAGCCGGCCCCCCGAACCGTGGCCGTCCGGCGAATCCGCGCCGCACCGCTGCACGATGCGCTCGCGCGCCGCAGCGGCGCTGAAGGCGGGCCGCAGCGGGCGGGCCCGCCCGTCACGGAACTCGAACAGGGGCCGGACCCCGAGCCGGTCACCGATCCGTCGTGCCGCCTCGGGCACCCGGCCGGAGCGGGCCAGCCGCTCGAGGTCACTCACGGTGGCCACCAACCGCACGCGCGCCGCCACCTGCTCGGCCACCGCGACGACCGTCGCGAGGCCCGCGCCGTCGCTGGCGGCCCGGGCGGCGGCGAGCACCACCTGCGCCTGGGCGCCGGCGGCGGTGCCGGTGTCGACGACCGCGACCTCGGGTCCGCCGTCGCGTGCGTCGGTGGCGCCGGGCGCCCGGTCGCCGAGGAACTCGTCGGCGACCAGCTTGGCACCGAGGCGGGCCGAGTCGTACGACGACGACATGCGGGACGCCACGGTCAGGACCAGGACCGGACCGGAACGTCGGGCCGCCGCGATGGCGGTGGCGAACTCGCCCGGTGACGGCGCAGCGGTCGAGATCGGTTCGGCGAAGCGTCGTACCACCTCGTCGAGATCGATCTCGCCGTCACGGTGCCGCTCGTCGCCGATGGACAGCCACAGCGGGACCACCCGGATGCCGTGGTGCTCGACGACCTCCGCCGGCAGGGCCGCCGCGCTGTCGGTCACCACCGTGACGGCAGGTGCGGCGCCGGCGCTCACCGCCGGTCCCCGGGGTCGTGGTCGAAGAGCAGCCGGTGGGCCAGCGTGCGAAGCCGGGGCGGTTCGGGCGGTCGGTTGCCGGCCAGGCGCTTGGCGACCATGGCGGCGACGACGCCCACGGCCGCCACGGTGCCGCGGCGGCCGTGCGTGCGGGCGACCACCGGCACCACCGCGATGTCGGCCACGAGCCCACCGAGCCCCGTCTGGCGGCACAGGCGGCCCCCGGCCAGGCCGAGCCCCAGCACGACGGTGCCCGGCCACGCGAGCGGCAGGAACGCGCCGAGGGCCACCGAGACGCCCCGCCCGCCGGCGCCGTCGAGCCAGGGCGACCAGTTGTGGCCGACCACCGCGGCGGTGGCCGCGACGGCCCCGACCACGGGCCGGTCACGGCCGGCCAGCACCGGCCCGACGACGCCCTTGGCGACGTCGCACACCCCGGCCACCGCCAGCGGACCGAACCCGGCGACCTCGTAGAGCGCCGTCCCCGACACGGTGCCCGCGCCGACCTCCCGCAGGTCGACCTGCGCCCTCGCCCGGGCCGCGATGTTGGAGAACGGCACCGAGCCCGCCAGCCATGCGGCCCCGACGACCAGCGGCGCCGGGAGCCGCCGGACGGTCATCGCCGGGGCTCCCACGACGTGAGCACGAGCTCGTAGGACTCGTGGTACCGGACCGTTCCGATGACCGTCTCCGAGCTCGTGGACTCGTCCTTGACCTCGCGCACCACCAACGGGAAGCGGTCGAGCGCGTACCACCGGTCGACCGTGTCCGAGCCGGACGTCTCGCCGCTGATCTCGCTCTCGTAGCGGACGTGCAGCGTCCGCCGCTCGACATCGCCGACCATCACCGGTTCGACGCCGATCACCTCGCCGTGCCCGTCCTGGTGGCTCTCCCCGCTGTGCCCGCTGCCCTCGCTCGAGCAGGTCCAGCTGATCGCGCCGTCGTCGTCCGGTGACGGCACGACGCCGGGGGCGTCGCAGGTGCTCGAGCGGGTCTCGTCCTGGTTGAAGAACGAGTGGTGGACGACCGTCTCCCGTCGCGACCACCCGCCGCCGGCCTCCGGGCACAGCACCTCCTCGTCCCACCGTTGCACGAGCGGAGCCCACCGCATGGTGAGGCAATCGTCGTCGCCCACGCCGACGGTGACGGTGGTCTCGGCCGGGTACGCGTGCTCGGAACCCCCGAGGGCGTCCACGCCCTCGCTGCCGTCGGTGGCGTAGACGTAGACGCCGGGGGGCGGCGGGTCGCCGACGACCGCTCGGTCGTCGCCGTCCGCCGCGCCCGCCGCCTCGTCGCGGTAGCGGGTGACCGCGTCGTCGACCGACACGGGGTCGGCGGCGTCGCGCAGCAGCACGAGCATCACGAACGCTCCGGCCACCAGGAGCACCACGGGCACGGCCAGCCACAGCCACCTCGACCGCCACCGGTGCCCGATGCGGCCACCTCTGTCGCGCGTTCTGATCACAGTGCGACCCCGTGAGGATGCGTCACCGGCGAACCTATCGCCCCCGCTGAACCCGGGCAGGGACCACGCCGCTCGGCCGCCGGCGCCGCGGCCGGCGACGCGGCCTGGCCGCCGGGCCGGCCGGGTGCGACGCCGTGACGGGACACGCTCTAGGTTGGCCACCCTGATGGTGGCCACCGACGCGCAACCGAGCGCGCCCGACAGCGAGCACCCCTCCGGTGCGCCGGGGGACGAGGCGGTCGGGCAGCCCGGCATCGACGGGCTGACGCCCGCCGACCGGCGCCGCCTGCGTCGCGCGTGGTGGATCGGCGGGCTCCCGGTCGTCGTCGCCTTCACCTGGGTGCTCACCGGGGGCACCTTCGACCTGTTCCAGCGCTACTACTTCGACGACTTCTTCGACATCCAGGCCAGGGCGCTGCTCGACGGTCACCTCGACGTGCCCCCGGGCTCGCTGGCGTTCGAAGGCTTCCTCGTCGACGGGCGCACCTACCTGTACTTCGGTCCGGTGCCCAGCATCCTGCGCATGCCGGTGATGCTCGTCACCGACCGGTTCGACGGGCGCCTCACGTCCACGTCGATGGTCATCGCGATGGTGCTGCTCGCCGCCGGCGCGTTCCGCCTCAGCTGCGTCGTGCGGGGCATCGTGCGGGGTGCGGTCCCCGTCGGCCGCCGCGAGGTCGTCGCCACGACCGGCCTGGCCGTCGCCGCTCTGGCGAGCCCGCCGTTCTTCCTCTCGTCCTCGGCGATCGTCTACCACGAGGCCGAGCTGTGGGGCGTCGCCCTCACGCTCTGGGCGCTCGACGCGGTGGTCCGCTGGCAGCGCGACCCCTCGGTCCGCCGCCTGGTCGCGGCGTCGCTGTGGATCGTGTGCGCGCTCCTCAGCCGGCAGACCGTGGGGCTGGCGCCGCTGGCGGCGCTCGCGGTGGCGGGGGCCCTGCTGCTGGTGCACCGGTGGCGCGCCGCACCGTCCGTCGACCGGCCGCGGGTGGCGGGGCGGCTGGTGGGCGCGCTCGCCCTGGCCGGCCTGCTGCCGCTCGCGCTCTCGTGCCTGCTGAACTACGCCAAGTTCGGCCAGGCGGTGGGCCTGCCCATGGACAAGCACCTGTACGTGCAGGCCTTCCCCGAGCGCCAAGAGGTCCTCGACGCCAACCCCACGTTCGTGGGCACCGAGTTCATCCCCACGACGGTGATGCAGTACTTCAGCGTCACGGCCCTCGACGTGCGCGCCGACTTCCCGTACCTCGACTTCCCCCGTTACAAGCCCCGGCTCCACGGCGACGCCGTGTTCGACAAGCTCGACTGGACCTCGAGCCTGCCGATCGCGGCGCCGGCCCTCGTGGTGCTCGGCCTCGGCGGGTTGGCGTGGGCGGCGGCCACCGTGCGCGAGCGGCGCGGCGACCCCGGTCGCGCCCTGGCGCCCCTGCTGGTCGGATCGTTCCTGGGCGGGGCGGTCGTTCTGGCCTGGGCGTACGTCGCCAACCGCTACCTGGGCGACCTTCTGCCCTTCGCGCTGGTGGCGGGGCTGGTCGGCTACCACGCGGCAGGTGCCACGTCGGCGCGCCGTCGCCCGTGGCGCCGGACGGCGGCCCTGTCGGTGCTCGCCGGGCTGACCTGCTTCGGGGCGCTGGTGAACCTCGCCCTCGCGCTCGAGTACCGCTACGAGCGCGGCCCGGTGGTGTACGAGGACATGCGGGCCGACTGGGTGCGGTGGCGAGTCGCCCTGCCCGGAGCGCCCGAGCCGATGCGGGTGGCGGCGGGCGAGGGACTGCCGACCATCGCGGACGGGGCCCTTGCCGTGGTGGGTGACTGCGACGGCCTCTACGTCGGCGTGGACGACCGGTGGTGGGCGGTCGAGCGTGGCCCGGAGGTCGAGGTGTACGAGTTCGAGGTCGACCTCGACGACCTGCCACCCCGTGGCCGCTACCCGCTCGCGACCTTCGGCGACGGCGAGCAGTCGACCGTCGTGGCGGCGAGCCGCGCCGGTGACGACGTGCGCATCGAGGTGCTGCAGCCCGCGTACTTCGAGACCGGCTGGCGGGCCGGACCGCGCGTCGACCTCGACGGCGAGGTGACGTTGCGCATCGACGCCGACCCCCGCCAGCAGAGCCACGGCGTGCACCACGGGCGCACGATCCTGACCACGTCGGGCGTGCTCGCCGACGGGCCGGTCGCGTGGGGCGAGGCGCCCGACCGCCGCGGCGTCGCCGACCGCTTCCCGGGCGCGGTCACCGCGGTCGAGCCCGATCGGTCGATCTGCCGCGACGCTCTCGGCTGAGGCCGGGGCCTTCCGCCGCCGT
>JAFGPU010000020.1 GCA_016936035.1 Acidimicrobiales bacterium | reverse complement strand
CCATGGCGCAGTACGATAATCAAGTTCTCCTGTTGCGGCAACGCTACTGACGGGGGGCCAGGCGCCGGGCCGTGCCCGGCGGGACGACGAGGAGGGGGACATGACGCAGCCGACCACGATCGGCCAGGACGGCTGGCGCCTGCGCTCGGTGCCGTCGCACCTGGCAGAGCGCTACCGGGCCGAGGGCTGGTGGACCGACGCCACGCTCGGCGACATGGTGGCCGGCGGACTCGGCCGGCTCGGGCACGTCGGGTTCCGGGTGCGCTCCGCCGTCCGCCCGTGGGAGGGCACGTTCGCGGACGTCGACCGGGCGGCCCGCGCGCTCGCCACCGAGCTGCGCACCCGCGGCGTCGGTCCGGGCAGCGTCGTCGTGTTCCAGCTGCCCAACTGGGTCGAGGCGGGCATCACCTTCTGGGCCGCGGCCTACCTCGGGGCCGTCGTCGTGCCGATCGTGCACTTCTACGGCGCCAAGGAGGTCGACTACATCGTGCGGTCCACGGCGCCCGACGTCGTCGTCACCGCGGAGCGGTTCGGCCACGCCGACCACCTCGCCGTCTGGCAGCAGGTCCTGGCCGCCCATCCGGCGCCGCTGTGGCTGGTCGTGGGCGGCGGGTCCTCCGCCGACCTCCCGTCCGGGGCCACGCCGTTCGCGTCCCTGCTCGACGCCGACCCGATCGCCGGTCCCGCCGCCGTCGACCCCGACGCCCCCGCGATCGTCGGCTTCACGTCGGGCACGACGCGTGACCCGAAGGGCGTCGTGCACTCGCACCGCACGATCGCCTGCGAGACCCGCCAGCTCGACCACTTCTTCCCCACCGGCGGCCCGCCGCAGATCACCGGCGCGCCGGTCGGCCACTTCATCGGCATGCTCAACGCCTTCCTGGTGCCGATGCTGCGGCCGCGCCCGGTCAACCTCGTCGACGTGTGGGACCCGGGCGAGGTGCTGCGCATGATGCGCGACGAGGGGCTCGGCATGGGAGGCGGGGCCACGTTCTTCCTGACGAGCCTGCTCGACCACCCCGACTTCACCGACGAGCACCTGGCGCTGATGCCCTACGCCGGCCTCGGCGGGTCGACCGTCCCGGTGGCGGTGACCGAGCGGGCCACCCGGCTCGGCATCACGGTCTTCCGCTCGTACGGCAGCACCGAGCACCCGTCGATCACCGCCTGCCTGGTCGACGACCCCGAGGACAAGCGGCTGACCACCGACGGTCGCGCGCTGCCCGGCGTCGAGCTGCGCCTCGACGAGGGTGGCGAGATCGTGAGCCGCGGCCCCGACTGCTGCCTCGGCTACACCGACGCCGAGCTGACCGCCTCGGTGTTCGACGACGACGGCTGGTACCGCACCGGCGACGTCGGCGTGCTCGACGCCGACGGCTACCTGACCATCACCGACCGGGTCTCCGACATCATCATCCGGGGCGGCGAGAACATCAGCGCCCAGGAGGTCGAGGAGCTGCTGCTCGGGGTGGAGGGCATCGCCGAGGTCAGCGTGGTCGCCGCGCCGGACGAGCGGCTCGGCGAGCGGCCGGCCGCCGTGGTGCGCCTCCGCCCGGGGGCGGCGATGCCGGGCCTCGCGGACCTCCGGTCCCACCTGGGGTCCGCCGGGCTGGCCAAGCAGAAGTGGCCGGAGTCGCTGCACGTGGTCGACGACCTCCCGCGCACGCCGTCGGGGAAGGTGCAGAAGTTCCGGCTGCGGCAGCAGCTCCGCGAGGGCCGGCTCGGCTCGGCCACCTGACCCACCGCCTCGCGGCTGGAAAGGTCGTTCTCGTCTGATTAGAGTCCCCTTCTGACGTTGGGAGCGGCCGCAGGGCGTGCTGCACCCCGCGTCCGGCGAGCACTGGAGGAGCGCATGGCTGTGATCACCACCGAGAAGCTCGGCACCTCGGTCGGCGCCGAGGTCAAGGGCGTCGACACCGAGCGGCTGCTGCACGATGACGAGCTGCCCGCGGCCTGCCTCGACGCGCTCGAGGCCAACGGCGTGCTCGTGTTCCGCGACCTCCACATCGACGACGCCACCCAGGTCGCGTTCAGCCGGAAGCTCGGCGAGGTCGAGGTGTTCGGCCGAGGCGAGTTCCCCGAGATCTTCCGCGTCACCCTCGACCCGAAGAAGAACCCGTCGGCCGCGTACCTCCGCGGCACGTTCGACTGGCACATCGACGGCTGCACCGACGACATCCCCATCATGGCCACGATGCTCAGCGCCCACGCCGTGGCCGAGACCGGCGGCGAGACCGAGTTCGCCAGCACCTACGCGGCGTACGAGGCGCTGTCCGACGACGAGAAGGAGCGGCTGGCCTCGGTGCGGGTCGTCCACACCATCGAGGCGTCCCAGCGGTTGCACAACAGCGACCCCTCGCCCGAGGAGGTCGCGATCTGGCGCTCGCGCCCGTCCAAGGAGCATCCGCTGGTGTGGCGGCACACGTCGGGGCGGAAGTCGCTCGTGCTCGGGGCGACCACCGACCACGTCGTGGGCATGGACCCCGACGAGGGCCGGGCCCTGCTGGACGACCTCCTGGCCCGGTCGACGACCCCGGACCGCGTCTACCGCCACGAGTGGTCGGTCGGCGACGTGGTCATCTGGGACAATCGCGGCGTGCTCCACCGGGCATGCCCGTACGACCCGTCGTCCCCCCGCGACATGCACCGCACCACCTTCGCCGGCGACGAGCCGATCCAGTGACGACCGACGACGTCGACACCGGCGGCGCGCCGGCGGGGTCCGGTCACGACCGCACGGCCATCGTGACCGGTGGCGCCTCCGGCATCGGCCTCGCCATCGCCGAGCGCCTCGCGGCAGACGGGCTGGCGGTCGCCGTCTTCGACCGCGACGGCGCCGCCGCCGAGGCCGCGGCGGCCAAGATCGTCGCCGCCGGCGGCACCGCGATCGGGCTGACCGTGGACGTGACGGACCGGGCGGCGATCGACGCCGGGGTCGAGCAGACCCGAGCGCGCCTGGGCGCGGCCACCGTCCTCGTCAACAACGCGGGGCTCGACGGCTTCGATGCGTTCCTCAAGATCAGCGCCGAGACGTGGAACCGCATCCTCGAGGTCAACCTCACCGGCACGTTCCAGTGCTGCCAGGCCGTCGTGCCCGACATGATCGCCGCCGGCTGGGGACGGATCGTCAACATCTCGTCGTCGAGCGCCCACGGCGGGCAGCCCTTCATGACCCACTACGTGGCCGCCAAGGCCGGGGTGATGGGCTTCACCAAGGCCCTGGCGCTCGAGCTCGGCCCGAAGGGCATCACCGTCAACACCATCCCGCCCGGTTTCATCGACACGCCCATGCTGCGCCGGTCCGAAGCCAAGGGCCTGCTCGGCGAGGGCGTCGACCACCACGCGGCGCTCACGCCGGTGCGGCGCGTCGGCCGGCCCGACGACATCGCCGCCACCTGCTCGTTCCTGGTGCGCGACGAAGCCGGCTACATCACCGGCCAGGTCATCGGCGTCAACGGCGGACGCAACACCTGAGGCCCGAGGCGCGAGCCTCGTTCTCTCCCTACCGCCCGGTATGGCGATGGTCACAGAGATCACGGCTCTCCGCATCGTTGGTACGGCGTTCTACGAGGAGTACGCTGCGGCCATGGCACGAACCCGACCGACGGCTGACGCCGGTGCGACCGATCGTCCCGGATCGTGGCGCGAGCTGGCCGTCGCCCGGTCCCTCGACCCCGCCCGGGCCCGGGCCGAGGAGCGGGTGCAGCGCTTCCTCGACGCCGCGGTCGAGCTGATGATGGAGAACGCGACCGGCAAGGACTTCACCGTCCAGGACGTGGTCGAGCGCTCCGGGCAGTCGCTGCGCAGCTTCTACCAGTACTTCGCCGGCAAGCACGAGCTGCTGCTGGCGCTGTTCGAGGAGTCGGTGCGCTCGACCGCCGAGCAGCTGCAGCAGACGGTCGACGAGATCGACGACCCGCTCGAGCGCCTCCACCGGTTCGTCGTCGAGCACTACCTGGCGTGCCGGCCCCTCCCGAGCACGTCCTCGCGCCGCAAGATCCCCAGCCCGGCCGCGATGGCCGAGTTCGGCCAGAAGCTGCTCACCGAGCACCCCAAGGAGGCCTCCCGGGCCTTCATGCCGGTCGTGTCGCTGTTCGAGCGGTTGCTCGACGACGCGGCCGCGGCCGGGGTCATCCGCCCGGGGATGGACCACCGCTCGGTGGCCGGCATCGCGCTGCAGGCCATCATGTTCAACGCCTTCGCCGCCACGATCAGCGGCACGCCCATCAGCCGGGATGGCTCCGCCGCCGCCGACGAGCTGTGGACCCTGTTCTTCAGCGGCATCGGCGCCGGCACGAGCAAGGGCGCCTGACCCACCGAGAACGAGCATCGCGCCCGCTGCTAGCGTGATTCGCACACGCTGCAACTGCTGTTGCGGCGCGAGCTGCGGGCAGATGGGGGAACGAGCGATGCGGGTGGTCATGGTCGGTCTCGTGGCTCTGCTCGTCGGTACGGCCGTGGCGGCGTGCTCGTCCGGTGACGGCGGCGCCGACGACGAGCCCGCGACGCGCGATGCGGCAGCGACGCTGGTCGACCGGCCCGACGGGCCCGCGGCGCTGCTCGCACCGCTCGACGGCGGGAAGGGCATCTTCCTGGGCACCAGCGGCACCGGTCCGGCGCTGGACGAGGCGGGCTACGACGAGGCCGAGTACGCGGCCACCGGGACCGCGGTCGCCTACACGTCCGAGGGGCCGTTGCCCACCGACGGCACGTTCGCGCTCGCCCCCGGCGACGAGGCCGACTACGCCACGCGCATCATCGTGCGCCGGCCCACCGACCCGGCCACCTTCAACGGCACGGTCGTGGTCGAGTGGCTGAACGTCAGCGGCGGCGTCGACGCGGCGCCCGACTACACCTACCTCGCCGACGAGCTGCTCCGGGGCGGGTACGCGTGGGTCGGCGTGTCGGCCCAGCAGATCGGCATCGACGGCGGGGCCATCGCGGTCGAGGCCCCGGGTGCCGCCGAGGCCGGCGCGGGCCGGGGCCTCCGCGGCATCGACCCCGAGCGCTACGGCGACCTCCACCACCCCGGCGACGCGTTCTCGTACGACATCTACACCCAGGTGGCCCGGGCGCTGCGCACGCCGGGCGACGTCGACCCCCTCGACGGGCTCGAGCCCGAGCGACTGCTCGCGGTCGGCGAGTCGCAGTCGGCGTTCGCCCTCACCACCTACGTCAACGGGGTCCAGCCGCT
>JAFGPU010000199.1 GCA_016936035.1 Acidimicrobiales bacterium | reverse complement strand
CACCGCCCCGTTCATGGTCATCGAGACCGACATCTTCTCGAGGGGGATCTGGTCGAAGAGGATCTTCATGTCCTCGACCGAGTCGATCGCCACGCCCGCCTTGCCCACGTCGCCCACGACGCGGGGGTGATCGGAGTCGTAGCCCCGGTGGGTCGCCAGGTCGAACGCGACCGACAGGCCCATCTGCCCCGCCGCCAGGTTCCGGCGGTAGAACGCGTTGGACTCCTCGGCGGTGGAGAAGCCGGCGTACTGGCGGATGGTCCAGGGACGGTTGGCGTACATCGTGGCCCGCACGCCGCGCGTGAAGGGCGCGAAGCCCGGCAGCGAGTCGAGGCCCTCGATGCCCGCCAGGTCGTCCGGCGTGTACAGGGGCTTGACGTCGATGCCCTCGGGCGTGTGCCAGGTCAGCGACTCGGGATCGGCGCCCTTCAGGTCCTTGGACGCCAGGTCCCGCCAGTCGTCGAGGTTCGGCTTGTCGCTCGGCTCGCTCACGCGCGTGATGCTACGGATGTGGAGCGTTCGCACACGAACTGGCCTCGGAGCGATCCCGATGGGGGTCCGGCGCGCGCGGGGGCGTGCGAGGGGGCGGCCGACCGACTAGCAATCCCTGCGTGGGTGCAGAGGGTGGACCAATGATCGAGGAGAGACCGGGCGAGCCCGGCTACCTGCCGTCACCGGAGCTCGCGCCGGAGGCGGGGTCGGACGCGCCGGCGAAGACGAGGCGGACCACGGCACGGCGATGGTTCGCCGACGTCGCCGTCCTCCTCGGTCTGGCCGGTGTGGCCATCACCCAGCCGCTGCTCGACCTGCTCGGGAGCAACCCCACCTTCTTCGTGGCGGGGCACTACGAGTCCCACCAGATCGTGCTGTTCGCGGTCGTCGTCGCGGTGGTGCCCGCCGCCACCGTGTTCCTGCTCACCACGCTGGCATCGTTGCCGTGGCGGCGGCTCGCCCCGCTGTTCCACGGTCTGGGAGTCGGCATCTTCGCCTCCTTGTTCGGCTTGGCCCTGTGCACGACCCTGCGCGTCGACGGCGTCGTGTACGTGGTGCCGGTGGTCGTCGGTCTCGGAGTGGTCGCCGCCGTGGTCGAGAACCGATCCGGCATCGTCCGTCAGTTCCTGGCCTACCTCGCCCTCGGCAACCTGGCGTTCGTGGTGCTGTTCCTCACCTCCAGTCCCACCGCCGAGCTGCTCGCGGCCCCTGCCGTCGCGGGCCAGCAGGGAACGGTGACGGTGCCGCCACTGGCCGGTCCCGTCGTCGTGGTGGTCCTGGACGAGTTCCCCGTCACCGCGATCATGCGCGGCGACGGGACGATCAACGACGCGCGCTACCCGAACCTGGCGCGCCTTGCCGAGCAGAGCACCTGGTTCCGCAACGCCGCGAGCGAGTCACGGACCACCTACGTCTCGGCCCCGACCATCCTTTCCGGCGTCCGCTCCGGCCACGGCCGGCTGCCGATCCTCGACGAGCACCCCCGCAACTACTTCACGTTGTTCGGCGACCGCTATCCGGTGAACCGCTACGAGTTGGTCACCGACATGTGCCCGTCCGACGTCTGCGAGCCGCCACCGCCATCGCCGACGCGCCAGCTCCTCGACGACGCGTCCGTCGTGTACGCCCACCGCGTGCTCCCTCCCGATCTGCGCGACGGACTCCCCGCCATCGACACCGGCTGGGGGAACTTCGACGCCGACGTCGCCGGTGCCACCAGCGCCTCGGGTGCGCCGCCGACGACCGAGCGACCGGGGCCCATGGCCGAGGTCGAGCAGAAGCCCGAGGGTGAGCTCGGGGGCACGAACCAGCTGTCGGCCTTCCGGCGCCAGATCGGCCTGATCGACGGCGACCCCTCGGTCAACTTCGTCCACATCGTGCCGCCGCACCACCCCTACAACCTGACGCCGTGGGGCGACGGCCTCCTGCCGGCCACCCGGATGCCCGACGAGTCCAAAGGCGGGCCGACCCTCCCCGCGCCCGACGACCCCGCGTACGACTTCCTGTTCCGCCAGATCTACCCGCTCCAGGCGATGCAGATCGGCGCCGTCGACGCCCTGGTGGGCGACATGCTCGACCACCTGGAGGCGACAGGCGCGTGGGACGACTCGCTCGTGGTGGTGATGAGCGACCACGGCATCGACATGACCGCCCCCGGCTTCACCCGTCGGGAAGACGACACGAACACCGACGAGCTCTTCCGCATCCCGCTGTTCATCAAGGCACCCGGCCAGGCCGAAGGTGCCGTGGACGACCAGGCGGCGTCGACCGTCGACGTCCTGCCGTCGATCATCGACCTGCTCGACATCGAGGCCGACTGGAACCTCGAGGGCCACTCGCTCTTCGACGGCAGCGAGCCGACGATCGAGCGGCACGTCCAGACCGACGTCGATGCCGCGCTGGCGCTGGCGGCGGCACACGAGGAGCAGTTCCCGACAGGCGACGACTGGGTGGCCCTCGCCGCCGTGGGCGAGGGCGAGGACCTGGTCGGCAACCCCGTGCGCGCCTTCGACACCGGCACCGACAGCCGGTTGCGGTGGACCATGGACGACGCCGACGTGCTCGACGACCTGTCGGTCGCCCACGACCAGGTGCCCTACATCATGGAAGGGACCGTGGACGGCAGCGACGAGCGGCCCCCGGAGCTGGTCGTGGCCGTCAACGGCACGATCGCAGGGACCATCGGCGGCTACCTGCCCTCCGACGACGGGTGGCGCTTCAGCGGCTACATCGCCCCCTTCTTCGAGGACGGGCACAACGACGTCGTCGCCTACGAGGTCGAGCGAACGGGCGACACCATCACGTTGCACCCGCTCGTCACCTAACATCGTCCGATCGTGCGACACGTGGAAGGACCCGCTGGGGTGACCGATCCGAAGCCTTGTCTGTCCGTGATCATCCCGTGCTACAACGAGTC
Organism: Acidimicrobiales bacterium; assembly: GCA_016936035.1. Lineage (GTDB taxonomy): Bacteria > Actinomycetota > Acidimicrobiia > Acidimicrobiales > VFJN01 > ZC4RG19. The sequence continues at coordinate 2,599 of JAFGPU010000199.1, read as the reverse complement.
GGCCACGGTCTCCGACGTCGTCGACCAGGTGCTGGCGTCGCCGTACACGGCCGAGGTCATCGTCGTCGACGACGGGTCGACCGACGGTACCCGCGACATCCTGGCCCGCATGTCCGACCCGGCGGTGCGGGTGCTCCTGCAGCCCTACAACCAGGGCAAGGGCGCAGCGCTGCGGCGGGGATTCTCCGAGGCCACCGCCGACTACGTCATCGTGCAGGACGCCGACCTCGAGTACGACCCGTCCGAGTACGGCGCCCTGGTGCAGCCCCTGCTCGACGACCTGGCCGACGTCGTCTACGGCTCGCGGTTCATCTCCAGCCAGCCGCACCGGGTGCTCTACTACTGGCACTCGGTGGGCAACCGGTTCCTCACCACCCTGTCGAACATGTTCACCAACCTGAACCTCACCGACATGGAGACCTGCTACAAGGTCTTCCGGCGCGAGGTCATCCAGTCGGTCACCATCGAGGAGGACCGCTTCGGGTTCGAGCCCGAGGTCACCGCCAAGGTGGCGCGGGCCGACTGGCGGGTCTACGAGCTGGGCATCAGCTACAACGGCCGCACCTACGCCGAGGGCAAGAAGATCGGCTGGCGCGACGGCGTGCGCGCGGTGTGGTGCATCCTCAAGTTCTCGGCCACCGGCGAGCGCCTCCGAGCCCTGGCGGGCGTCGGTCCGCCGTCGGTGCCGCCCCGGGTGGCGCAGCACGGGGCGACGCCGACCGGCAACGGCCTCCGTCCCGACCCCACCGACCGCAGCACCGTTTGACCGGCACCCGGCCCTCGGGCGGCGGCGCACCGTCCATGCCGTCAACACCGCTCTACGAGCTCGACGACGTCTCGCTGGCCATCGACGACGTCACCATTCTCGACGGCATCGACCTGGTCATCCCCGACCAGGGCATCACCGTGCTCGTCGGGCCGTCGGGCGCCGGCAAGTCGATGCTGCTGCGCCTGCTCAACCGGCTCGAGGTGCGGACCGGCGGGCAGATCAGGTTCCGCGGCGACCCGATCGACACCCTCGACCCCCTGGCCCTGCGGCGGCGGGTGGGCATGGTGTTCCAGCGGCCCGCCCCGTTCCCCGGCACCGTGCGCGACAACCTCCTCGTCGCCGACCCGACCGCGACCGACGACGAGCTGGCCGCCGCCCTCGACGACGCCCGCCTCGACCCTTCGTTCCTCGACCGGTCGGCCGACGACCTGTCGGGCGGCGAAGCGCAGCGCATGTGCCTGGCCCGCACGCTGGTGACCCAGCCCGAGGCGCTGCTCATGGACGAGCCCACCTCGGCGCTCGACCCCGATGCCCGCCAGCGGCTCGAGCGCACGGCGCGCCGCCTCGCGGACGCCGGCCGACCGCTCGTGTGGGTCACCCACGACCTCGAGCAGGCCGATCGGCTCGCTGACGACGTCGTGGTGCTCGTCGCCGGCCGCATCGCCACCGGCGCCGAACGCACCCGCTTCCTGACCAACGCCGGCCCGGCAACCGATGCCGACGTCGGCCCCTCCGGCGAGGCCGGTGGTGCCGGTGCTTCCGGCGAGGCCGGTGGTGCCGGCGCGCCCGGTGGGGTCGGTGCTTCGGGCGGGGCCGGTGCCGGCGCCGGTGCTTCCGGCGAGACCGGTGGGGCCGGTGGGGCCGGTGGGGCCGGTTCTTCCGGCGAGGCCGGTGCCGGGCGCCCCGGCGTTCCCGAGGACCAGGAGGACGCCCGTGGATGACGCCGCCATCGGCTGGAGTGGCCTGGCCCTCTCGCTCATCCTGGTCGCCGTGGCCGTGGGCCTGTCGCTGTGGCAGGGCCTGCGGCTCGAGCGCGACATGCTCTGGGCCACCGGCCGCGCGCTGGTGCAGCTGCTGGCGGTGGGCTACCTGCTGGTGTTCATCATCGACGACGACACCCCGGTGGCGTGGGCGTGGGCGTGGGTGGTCGTCATGCTCGGCGTGGCGGCGCTCACCGTGCGCCGTCGGGCTCCGGAGGTGCCCGACATCGTCCGCATCACGGTCGTCGCCACCTCCGCATCCGCGTTCCTCAGCCTGTTCGTGGTGTTCGGCCTGGGCATCTACCCCATGGTCGGGCGGGCGGTGGTGCCGATCGCCGGGATGATGATCGGAAACTCCATCGGCAGCATCGTCGTGGCCTCCCGCCGCATCCTCGACGAGATGGCCGATCGCCGGGCCGAGGTCGAAGCGCGGCTGGCGCTCGGCCAGCCGTGGCAGCAGGCCGCCAAACCGTTCGTGCGCTCGGCCCTGCGCACGGCCCTGACATCACAGATCGAGAGCACGAAGGCCGTGGGGCTCGTCTTCCTGCCCGGTGCGATGACCGGCCTCATCCTGGCGGGCGCCGACCCGGTGGACGCCGTGCTCGTGCAGGCGGCGATCATGTACCTGATCCTCGGCTGCGTGGCCACCAACGTGGTCGTCATCGGCCTCGGGCTCACCCGCCAGCTGTTCACGCCCGACCACCGGCTGGTCCGCCTGGCTCGCACGGGCGCTTGAGTCGCACCGGCGGTGTCCGGTCGCACCGGTCGCACCTGAGGCGGCGCCGGCGGTGTGGCCGGTGATGCTGCGCTCGCCCGCTCGCCCGCTCGCCCGCTCGCCCGCTCGCCCGCT
>JAFGPU010000198.1 GCA_016936035.1 Acidimicrobiales bacterium | reverse complement strand
GCTCGACGACCCGGCGCAGGCCACGTCGTTCGGCCACCGCTCGTCGGAACGGCCGGAGGATGCTGCGGCGCTCGTCGCGGGCACGGTCGACGAGCTGGTCGAGCACCTGGCCCAATGCGGCGACGTCGTCGCTCGGGTCGGCGTCGCCCGGGTGCGCCAGGCCACAGAGTCGGGGCCGGCCGTCGTCGCCCAGCAGGATGTGCGTGGCGTCGAGCCGACCGTGCACGAAGCCGACGTCGTGGAGGTCGGCGAGCGTGCCGGCCACGGCGGCGCCCAGCCCGGCGATGGCGGCGATCGACCCGGACCACCGGCTGACCGGGTCGCCCGCGTAGCGGGTGCGCACCTCGTCGTCGGCACGTGCCGGGGCCAGGGCCACGACGCCGGGGTGGACGGCGTGCTCGAGTCGGTGGCGTTCGTGGTGCACGCGTTCGACACCGGCTCCGGTGGCGCACTTGACCACCACGGGGCCGTCGTCGTCGAGCTCGACCCTGACGTACACGTCCATACCATGAAGGATGATGAATAAGTCTGAAAGTTGTCAAGAGCGCACGACGAGATCTGTCGCTTCCCGTGCGAGCTCCGGGTCTCAGGGCGCGTCTGCGGACGCCGACGCCCGAGCGGTGACGGTGGCGCCGTCGGGAGAACCGGGGACGACACCGGCGAAGATGTAGTCGGCGTACAGCGAGAGCTCGACCTCGACGGTGCCGTCGACGACGCGCACGGCGGGCGTGCCGACGACGTGCGGGGCGAGGTCACTGGTGGCCACGATGCGCCCCAGCGCGGCGGTGGCGGCGTCGGGATCGACCGCGATGCGGCCCGACCGCAGCACCGCTTCGTCGGCGGCCGCGGTGACGATGTCGTTGGCGGCCCCGGCCGCCAGGTCGTGCGCCTGCCGCTGCCGGAGCTGCACCAACGACATGTCCACGGCGATCGAGGCCATGATCACGACGATCAGCAGGCCGGCGGGCACCAGCATGAGCACGCTGCCCCGGTCGCCCCGGTCGCCCCGGTCGCCCCGACGGCTCGGGTCCCTCCCACGGGCGGGCGCGCCGGGGCGAGGTCGTGTGGGCCTCATCCCTCGCAGCCTTCGGCCGATCCGGGCACGCCGCTGCGGTAGGGGTCGACCAGCTCGCTGTGGCTGCTCGACACGTCGATGCCGCTGCCGAAGCCGCCGATCCACGGGATCGTGAGCGCTGGCACCTCGTAGGTTGCGGTGAAGGTGGCCCGGGCGCATCGGGTGAAGTCCGCCTGCCCGCCGGCACCGTCCAGGGACGTCAGCGCCACCGTGGCCGCCAGCGGGTCGCGCCCGTGGGCCTCGAGCGCCGCCCGCCCCGCGGCCAGGGCGTCCTGTTCGGCGTCGAGCGTGCCGCCGGCGTCACCGACCTCGGCCTCGACGAAGTGACGGGTGGCCTGGCGGGCGGCGGCGTCGACCGCCATCTTGGCGTCCACGACGGCCCAGGCGTTGGCCATGAGGAGCGCTCCGACGACGAAGACGAGGATGCCGAACGGCAGCGCCTCGACACCCCCGACCATGCCGGCGTCCGACAACGGCGCGCTCCTCTGCGTCCGCTCGTGCGCCACATGACCCAGCCACCTCACGCGTCCGAGGCTAGTCGCTTGCGTGCTGGTCCCCGCACGGAGAGTGGAGCGACCGCTGACTCGAAGGACGCCGCCAAGTCCAGACGATGGGGCCGACGTAGACGAGGATGCCGAACGGCAGCACCTCGCCGCCCACCTACCCGCGCTCGTCGTCTCGCGGTGGGGGTGATGCGGGCGTGGGCGGCTGCCGACCGGCGCCGGACGCAGCGATGCCGTTGGTCGCGTGGTCGGTGGTCGGGCGCGGGCCGTCATCGCGGCTCGCCTCGTCCGCTGCGACCGGGTCGCTCGCGTCGTCCTCGCCGCCCGGCCCCTGCTCGGGCGTGATGCTGACCCGGCCGATGCGTCGCCCCTGGATGCGTTGGGCGGTCAGCCGCCACTCGTCCACCCGCACCGACTCGCCTTCGACGGGCACGTGGCCGACACGGTCGTAGACCAGGCCGCCGATGGTGTCCCAGTCGCCCTCGGGCAGCCTGGCGCCCAGCAGGTCGTTGACCTGGTCGAGGGGCGTGCGGCCGTACACGCGGATGCCGCCGCCGGCGAGCGGCTCGACGATGGGGTCGTCGACGTCGAACTCGTCGACGATCTCACCGACGAGCTCCTCGATGATGTCCTCGAGGGTGACGAGCCCGGCGGTGGCGCCGTACTCGTCGACGACGATCGCCATGTGGAACTTGTCGCGCTGCATCTCGCGCAGCATCTCGGGCACCCGCTTGGTCTCGGGCACGAACCGGGCGGGGCGCACGAGCTCGCGCACCGGGGCGTCCTGCTTGCCGTCGCGCTCGGCGCCCATGAGGTCCTTGGCGTAGGCGAGGCCGATGACATCGTCGAGCCCGTCGCCGCACACGGGCAGGCGGCTGTAGCCGTTGAGGAGGAACACCTCCATGACGTCCGCGATGCGGAACGCGCCTGACACCGTCACCATGTCGGGGCGGGGGACCATCACCTCGCGCAGGATGGTGTCGCCGAACTCGATGATCGACTCGATGAGGGCGCGCTCGTCCTCCTCGATGACGCCCTCGTCGACGCCCAGCTCGGCCACGGCCCGCGCCTCGTCCTCCGAGGACACGAACGGGCCCTGCCGCAGGCCCTTGCCCGGCAGGATCAGGTTGGTGAGCCCGATGAGCCCGCGGGTGGTCTGGCGCAGCGGTGCGAACTGGGCGAGGGACCGGACGGGCCGGGCGACCGCCAGGGCCACGCGCTCGGAGTTGAGCACCGCGCGGGTCTTCGGGGCGCTCTCGGCCACCACGAACACGATGACGAGGTCGACGGTGATGGCCACCACCATGCCGACCACGCCGAAGAGCCGGTCGGCCAGGATGCCGACCAGCGTCGCCTGCACGATCTGGCAGACGAGCAGCAGCAGCACGACGGTGGTGACGAACTGCTCGGGGCGGGCGACCAGCTGGACGAGCGCGTCGGCGCCGGGCCGCCCTTCATCGGCCAGCGCCTCGGCGCGGGGCCTGCTCACGCGCGTGAGCGCGGTCTCGGCGGCGGCGAGGACGGCCGCCATCGCCAGCAGCACCGCGACGGCGAGGACGATCCAGACGTCGGTGGTCGAGACCGTGACGGCGAGGCTGGCAGCGGGCACCACCACGGGTCACCGCCGGTGGTGGAACCGCTCGAGCAGCGCCCGTTCGCGCTCCTGCATGACGGCTGTCTCGTCGGGCTCCGCGTGGTCGTGGCCGAGCACGTGCAGCACCCCGTGCACCACCAGCAGCGCCATCTCGTCGTCGTAGCTGCCCGCATGGGTGGGCGCCTGCCGCTGCGCGACGGCCGGGCACACGACGACGTCGCCGAGCAGCAGGGGCAGGTCTCCGGGCTCGGGCTCGTCGCGGTCGGGGCCGGTCGATCCGGAGTCGGGCCAGCGCCCGGCGACGGCCGGGTCGTCGATGGGGAAGGCGAGCACGTCGGTTGGCCCGGCGGCGTCCATGAAGCGCTCGTTGAGGTCGGTGATGGCGCCCTCGTCGACGAAGAGCAGCGACAGCTCGGCCTCGCCCCGCACGCCCTCGGCCACGAGCACGTCGCGGGCGAGGGTGACCCAACGGTCGACGTCGACGGGTGCTGTGGTCTGCTCGTCGGCCCCGAACACCTGGACGTCGCCCTCGGGCCCGTGCCGCAGCGGCTTCGGTGCCGGCCGGGGCACCGCGGCGCTGTCTCCGGGGTGGGAAGCGCTCGGCGGGGGAGTGTCCGGCGGGCTCACGGGTGGTCGCTCGGGGGCCGGTCGGGCCCGCCTGCGCCCGACGGCGCCTCGGCCCGGTCGTAGGCGTCGACGATGTCCTGGACGATGCGGTGCCTGACGACGTCCTTCGAACCCAACCGCACGAACGTCAGGCCGTCGATGCCGCCGAGGGTGCGCTCGAGCCGGGTCATGCCGCTGCGCCCGGTGGGCAGGTCGACCTGGGTCATGTCCGCGGTGACGACCGCCCGCGAGCCGAAGCCGATGCGGGTGAGGAACATCTTCATCTGCTCGGGCGTGGCGTTCTGCGCCTCGTCGAGGATGATGAAGCTCTGGTTGAGCGTGCGGCCGCGCATGAACGCCAGGGGGGCGACCTCGACCGTTCCCCGTTCGAGCAGGCGCAGTGCACCCTCGGGCTCGACCATGTCGTAGAGGGCGTCGTACAGCGGCCGCAGGTAGGGGTCGATCTTGGCGGCGAGATCGCCGGGCAGGAAGCCGAGGCGCTCGCCGGCCTCGACCGCCGGCCGGGTGAGGATGATGCGCTCGACCTGCTTGGCCTGCAGTGCCTGCACGGCCATGGCGACGGCAAGCCACGACTTGCCGGTGCCGGCGGGGCCGATGCCGAAGGTGATGACGTTGTCGCGGATGGCGTCGACGTAGCGCTTCTGCCCCGCCGACTTGGGGCGGATGGTGCGGCCCCGCGAGGACCGCAGCACCTCGGCGGTGAGCACCTCGGAGGGGCGCTCGTCGGCCCTGACCATGTCGATGGTGCGCACCACGCTGGCGGGCTCGAGCCGTTGCCCCCGCTCGAGCAGCAGCACCAGTTCCTCGAACAGGTGGCCGACCCGGTCGGCCTCGTCGCCCGTGATCGCGATCTCGTTGCCGCGCACGTGGATCTCGACGCCGGCGAACGCCGACTCGACCACTCGCAGCAACTCGTCGCGATGACCGAGGAGATCGGCCATGAGGTGGTTGCCGGGTACGGAGATCTTGACCTGGGTCGTCGCCACGAGGCTCCCAGGTTAGGCACAACGTGGATGCCTGCGGCACGCCGGCCCGCGCGGTCGCCCCGTCGCCGGGCTGGCCGGGGGCGTCGAGGGCGCCAGCTACCGTGGGCGCGTGGACCACCGCCGTGAGCGCTCCGACCCCCGCCAGCCGGCGCGCCTGGTGGACGGGCGCGGCGACGGTCTCGATCGGCGACTCGAGCGGTGGGCCGCGGAGGCCCGGGTCGACGAGGCCGCCCGGGCCCGCGCCCGCGAACGGTGGCTCCGCCGGCAGGCCGAGGAGGACGCGACGGTCGCGGGTGTGCTGGCCGACATGCTCGACGCCGCGACACCGGTGACCGTGCACACCCGTGGCGGTCACACGCATGTCGGTGTGGTGCGCGCGGTCGGCGTCGACTTCCTCGCACTCGGACCCGTCGACCGCCGCGCGGGGCAGGTGGTGCTGCCGCTGGCGGCCGTCGGGTCGGTCCGCAGCCGCGCCGGCGCCCCGGTCGTGGTGGGCGACCGCCCGGCCGTCGGTTCGGCGCGCCTGCAGGACGTGCTGTCCGGACTGGGTGTGGACGGTGCGCACGTCCGGGTGATGACGGTCGACGGTGAGACGTTGTCGGGTGTCGTGCGCTCGGTCGGTCGCGACGTGGTGGTGGTCGCGACGGGCGGCGAGCGGGCGGCGACCGCCTACCTGCCCAGCGGGGCCATCAGCGCCGTCGCGCTCGGCCCGGAGTGAGGAGGGCGGCCGCCGACCGCCGGTGGCACGCACCCCCGCGACCACTAGCGTCGGGACGATGTGTGGTCGTCGAGCGCTCAGAGCGGTCGTCCTCGTGGTGGCCCTGAGCGTGGCCGCGACCTGCGCCGGTGACGACGGCGGCGGCCCTGCCCCGGAAGCCCCGGAGGCGGGCGGCGAGCCCCGCGCCGCCGCGCGGGGGCAGGAGACGGCGACCCCCACCAGCGCCCCGCCGGCTC
>JAFGPU010000197.1 GCA_016936035.1 Acidimicrobiales bacterium | reverse complement strand
GCGGCGCGTGGCGGTCCCGACGTCGCGGCGATCACCGACCGCTTCGGCGCCCGGCTGCAGTTCGGCACTGCGGGGCTCCGGGGCGAGATGGGCGCCGGGCCCAACCGCATGAACCGGGCCGTGGTCATCCGGGCCACGGCCGGCCTGGCCGCGTACCTGGTGGCCATGGGCCACCGGGGCGAGCCGGTCATCGTGGGCCACGACGCCCGCCACCGGTCCGACCGCTTCGCGCGCGATGCCGCCGCGGTCCTCGCCGCGGCGGGGTTCCGCGTCCACCTGGCCGACCGGCCGCTGCCCACCCCGGTGGTCGCCTTCGGGGTGACCCGGCTCGGCTGCTGCGCAGGCGTGCAGGTGACGGCCAGCCACAACCCGCCCCGCGACAACGGCTACAAGGTCTACCTCGGGGACGGCGCCCAGATCGTGGCGCCCGCCGATGCCGAGATCTCGGCGCACATCGACGCGGTCGGCCCGCTGGCGTCGGTCCCCCGGGCCGCCGACGACGACCCGCGCATCGCCGCCACCGGTGATGCGCTGGTCGACGCCTACGTGGCCGGGGCCGTGGCCCAGGCGACCGCCCCCTCGGCCCGGGCGGCCCGGATCGTCTACACGCCCCTGCACGGCGTGGGGCGCGACGTGGTGACGGCCGTGCTCACGGGCGCAGGCTTCGCGCCGCCGATCGTGGTGCCCGAGCAGGCAGCGCCCGATCCCGACTTCCCGACGGTCGCGTTCCCCAACCCGGAGGAGCCCGGCGCCCTCGACCTGGCTCTCGGCCTGGCGGCACGCGAGAGGGCCGACGTGGTGCTGGCCAACGACCCCGACGCGGACCGGCTGGCCGTGGCGGTGCCCGACCCGGCCGCCCCCGGTTGGCGACCGCTCACCGGCGACGAGATCGGCATCCTGCTCGCCGACTGGCTGCTCGAGCGGGGCACGGGCGCCGACAGGCTCGTCGCCACCACGATCGTGTCGTCGTCGATGCTCGAACGGCTGGCGGCGGCGCGTGGCGTGGCGTTCGCCGAGACGCTCACGGGCTTCAAGTGGTTGGCCCGGGCCGGCCTCGACCGTCCCGGGTTGCGGTTCGTCTACGGCTACGAGGAGGCACTGGGGTCGTGCGTCGGCACGCTCGTGCGCGACAAGGACGGCATCACCGCCGCCCTGGCCTTCGCCGAGCTGGTCGCGACCGAGCTCGGGCGGGGGCGCACCGTGCTCGACCGGCTGGACGACCTCGCGCGCGAGCTCGGGGTGCACGCCACCGCCCAGCGGTCGATCCGCGTCGAGGGCGTGGACGGGCTCGACCGCATGCGGGCGTCAGTGGACGCCCTGGCGTCGACGCCTCCCGCCACCCTGGCGGGCGTCGCGGTCGACGCCGTCGAGGACCTGCGTCGCGGCGAGCGCCTGCCGCCCACCGACGGGGTGGTGGTGCGCGGCGACCGCGTCCGCCTCATCGTGCGCCCGTCGGGCACCGAGCCCAAGCTGAAGTGCTACGCCGAGGCCGTGGAGCCCGTCACCGCCACCGTGGACCTGGCGACCGCGCGGGCCCGTGCCCGCGCCACGACCACGTCGATCCTCGACCAGGCCGTCGCCCTGGTGGGCTGACCACCACCTCCGGGCGGCGGCGCACCGGGCCGGGCGCGCTCAGGCGGTGCCGAAGAGGCGGTCGCCGGCGTCGCCGAGGCCGGGCACGATGAACGCCCGGTCGTCGAGGCGCTCGTCGACGGCCGCCGTGACCACCCGCTCGACCAGGCCCGACGCCTCGATGTGGGCGATGCCCTCGGGCGCGGCCAGCACGCACACCCCGGTCAGCGGCCCGGCTCCCCGGTCGTGGAGCAACCGGCAGGCGTGGGCGAGCGACCCGCCGGTCGCCAGCATCGGGTCGAGCACGAGCACCGGTCGACCGGCCAGGTCGGCGGGCACCGAGTTCATGTAGGGCTCGGGCTCGAGCGTCGCCTCGTTGCGCGCCACGCCGACGAACGCCGTGTCGGTCTCGGGCAGCAGCCGCAGGACGGCGCCGTGCAGGCCGAGGCCGGCCCGGAGCACCGGCACGACGAGGGGCGCGTGCGGGATCCGGACGCCGCGGGCGGCGCCCATCGGGGTGGTGACGTCGACGGGCGCGGTCGGCAGTGTGCGGCACGCCTCGTAGACCAGCATGAACGCGAGCTCGTCCATGGCCAGGCGGAACGCGGCGCGGTCGGTGGTCTCGTCGCGCAGGCGCGTGAGCAGGCGAGCGGCGAGGGGGTGGTCGACGACGGTCAGCTCCATACGGCTCGCAGTCTCGCGCCTGGCCGGGTGCGCGCCGGTCGCCCTCGGGCGGGCGTCAGCCGACGGGACCCACCGGGATCGCGGCGGCGGCCGCCGGGTTGACGTGATCGCGGACCTTGCGGAGGAGCGAGGTGAGATGCGCCTGCTCGTCGTCGGTCAGCACGCCCGTGAGGTGCGCCTCGACGTGGGTGAGGTGCGGCCCCAGCGCCGCGACGACGCGGTCGAGGCCCTGCGCGGTCAGGGCGGCGTACGACCCGCGCTTGTCGGACGCGCAGGGCGCGCGCTCGACCAGGCCGGCGGTCTCGAGGCGGTCGACCGCCCGGGTGAGCCCGCTCGGCGTCAGGCCGGTCTGCGCCGCGAGGTCGCTCATGCGCAGCCGGCGTCCGGGCGAGCGCGCGAGGCGCAGCAGCAGCTCGAACCATTGGAGCGGCAGGTCGGCGTCGCGCTCGAGCTGGCGGTCGAGGTGGGCGCGCAGGGCGGTGGTGCTCTCGAACAGCAACCCGACCAGGGTGAGCCGGGCGTCGGTCAGCGCCTCCATATGCGTGCGATCCTATGGCGGGTCGTTGCGGGGTCAAGGTTGCGGCGTCAAGGACAACGCCCTGCACGCGGCGTGCAAATTACCTGCGGTAGCGCGATGATGGGCGGGACCGCAGGCGTGCGTCCCGACCGGTGGGGCGGCGGCCGACGTCACAGGGATCCGAGGGGGAACACGATGTCCGACGACACGCCGTCCACGGCGCCGCCATCCGGTGCGCCGGCTGCACCGCCCGAGGCGCCCAAGGCGCCCGGTGCCAGCGTGGGCGACACGCTGCGCTGGCTCGTGGCCGCCGCCTGCGTGGGCGCCGCCGTCATCCACTTCGCCTACGCGCCCACCCACATCGACGAGAACGGTGCCCACGGCGCGTTCTTCCTGACCGTCGCCTGGGCCCAGCTCGCCGTGGGCTTCTCGCTCGCCCGCTGGCGCGAGGTGCGCTGGCCCTGGACGGCCGCCGCCGCGCTCAACGCCGCCGTCATCGCGGTGTGGTTGCTGTCGCGCACCGCCGGGGTGCCCGGGTCGGACGCCGAAGCGGTCGGGTTCCCCGACGCGCTCGCCACCGGCCTCGAGGCCGTCGCGGTCGTCGCCGCGCTCGTGGCGCTCCGCCCGGCGCTCGCGGCCCGCCCCGCGTTCCGCCTCAGCCCGGTGCTCGGTGCGATCGTCGCCGTGGCGCTCGTCGCCTCGGTGTCGGCCTCGGTCACCCCGTCGATCGCCGGCGAGCACGGCCACGACGACGGCAGCGGCGCCGACCACGACGACGACCACGGCGACCACCCCGCCGAGGGCGAGACGGCGGCGGCCGACGGCCACGACCACGGCGCTGCCGAGGCGGTGGCCGACGTCGACCCCGACGACCGCTGCGACCTGGGGTTCAACACCGCTGCCTTCAACGAGGTGAGCGTGCCCGGGCGGCCCCACGCCCACGACGACGGCGAGCCCGTCGACTTCACCCTCGACGAGTGGGCCGAGGTGTTCGTCGACCCCGACGACGGCATCCCGCCCGCGGTCGTCGTCGACTTCATCGAGGACCGCCCGGTGATGCGCGACGGCATCCTCACGGGCGGCCTCACCCACACGCTCGACCCCGACCCGTGGAACCCGATGACCGACCCCGACGAGTGCGCGGCGCTGGCCGACGAGCTGCGGCGGGCCAAGGAGGTGGCGGCCAGGTACCCGACCATCGCCGATGCCGAAGCCGCCGGGTACCGCAAGGTCACCACGTACTACCCGGGCATCGCCGCCCACTACATGAACTTCGACCACCTGCAGGACGGCTTCGTGCTCGAGGAGCCCGAGATGCTGCTCTACGACGGCGACGGCCCCGAGGCCGGCGTCGTCGGCCTGAGCTACTACATCCTCCAGGAGGGCGACGAGGAGCCCACCGAAGGCTTCACCGGCGACAACGACCACTACCACCGCCACGTCGGGCTGTGCTTCAAGGACGGCGTGGTCGCGGCCGGGTCCAACACCAGCGAGGAGGAGTGCGCCGACGTCGGCGGCGAGAAGTCCGACGGCAGCGCCGGGTGGATGAGCCACGTGTGGATCACCCCGGGGTGCGAGAGCGACTGGGGCGTGTTCTCGGGCGCCAACCCCGCCCTGAAGGTGCGCGGCATGGACACCACCGGCGAGGTGCCCACCGGCTGCGGCACCGGCAAGACGATGGACGACGACCTGGCCTTCGACACCTCGGGCGACGGGCCGTCCGTCTGAGGGGCGCGACCCCGGCGGCGCTCCCCGTGGCGCCGGGGTCGTTGCCCCTCAGTAGTGCCAGGGGACGTCCGACCAGTCGGGGTCGCGGCGCTCGAGGAACGCGTCGCGACCCTCGCCGGCCTCGGCCGTGCCGTAGGCGAGGCGCGTGGCCTCGCCGGCGAACACCTGCTGGCCCACCAGGCCGTCGTCGACGAGGTTGAACGCGAACTTGAGCATGCGCTGGGCGGTGGGGCTCTTGCCCATGATCCTGCGGGCCCAGTCGAGCCCCACCCGCTCGAGCTCCGCGTGGTCGACCACGGCGTTGACCATGCCCATGCGGTGGGCGTCGTCGGCGGTGTAGGTGTCGCCGAGGAAGAAGATCTCGCGGGCGAACTTCTGGCCGACCTGCCGGGCCAGGTAGGCCGACCCGAAGCCCCCGTCGAAGCTCGCCACGTCGGCATCGGTCTGGCGGAAGCGGGCGTGCTCGCGACTGGCGAGGGTCAGGTCGCACACGACGTGCAGGCTGTGGCCGCCACCGGCCGCCCACCCCGGCACGAGGCACACGACCACCTTGGGCATCATGCGGATGAGCCGCTGCACCTCGAGGATGTGCAGCCGGCCCGTCCGGGCCGGGTCGACCGTGTCGATGGAGTCGTCCGCGGCGTACCGGTAGCCGTCACGGCCCCGGATGCGCTGGTCGCCACCCGAGCAGAACGCCCAGCCGCCGTCGCGGGGCGAGGGACCGTTCCCGGTCAACAGGACGCACCCCACGTCGGACTGCTGGCGGGCGTGGTCGAGGGCCCGGTAGAGCTCGTCGACCGTGTGGGGACGGAACGCGTTGCGCACCTCGGGCCGGTCGAAGGCGATGCGGACGGCGCCGACGTCGGTGGCGCGGTGGTACGTGATGTCGGTGAAGTCGAAGCCCTCGACGTCCTGCCAGGCGTCGGGATCGAACAGGGCTGAGACCATCGGGCACCTCCGGTGGGGGACGGCCGCTGCGGGCCGGACGGGCCGGACGCCGTTTCTAGTCCGCGGCTGCCCGTGCGCCGTAACGCTCGAGGTGGATGACCGCGTCGACCGGCTTGCGGGCCTTGGGCCCGTAGCGGCCGCGGGGCCAGCCGAGCGGCACGATGCAGCACGGCTCGACCGACAGCGGCAGGCCGAGGATGCGCCGCGCCACGGTCGTCGACCACAGGGGCAGCGTGATGAGCGACGCCCCGAGCCCGACCGCCCGCGCCGCGAGCAGCAGGTTCTGCACGCTGGGGTAGATCGAGCCGTAGTGGGAGCTGGCGGCGATGGCGGGCATCGGCACGTAGGGCAGCTTGCCGCCCCCGCGCAGGCACGCCACCACGAGCACCGGGATCTCGGTGAAGTGATCGACCTGCCACCGGACAGACCGCAGGATCTTCGCGGTCTGTGGGTCGCCGCCCCGCAGCCGCTCGCCCGCGGTGCCGTACACCGACCACGCCCGTCGGTACTGCACCTGCAACCGCTCCTTGAGCTCCCGGTCGGTGACCACCACGAACTCCCAGTTCTGCCCGTTCGACCCGGTGGGCCCTTCCAGCGCCAGCTCGATGCAGCGCCGCACGATGCGGGGGTGGACCGGGTCGGGAAGCACCCGGCGGACCGCCCGCTGGGTGACCATGGCGTCGAGGAGGGGCATCGCCAGGCGGCGCTCGACCTCGTCGAGGTCATCGGTGGGGGTGAGCTCGGTGTCCATGGCCGTGAGCCTCGCGAAGATCGCCACGGCGCGCGCCGCCGACGAGGCCGGGGCGCCGGTCAGGGTCCGTCGGTCCCGGCCCCGTCCCGTGCGGTTGTCAGGTCGACCTGGCGTGCGACGACGTCGAGGACGTGGGCGGCCAGCAGCTCGGCCCCCTCGGGCGTCAGGTGGATGCCGTCGGCTCGGCGCACGGTCACGGGCGCACCGTCGTCGCCGGGCAACGTCTCGACGAACGCGCCGTCCGGTCCTCCGAGGACGGGGGCGGGGTCGACGTAGGTCACCCAGGGACGGTCGGCGGCCTCGGCGGAGAACGCCTGGTTGACGACCGCCAGGCGCGCGCCGTAGTCCGCATCGCGCATCGGCGGCTGGCCCACCCACACCACGCTGCGCCCCTCCTCCCGCAGGTCGTCCATCAGCCCCCCGACCCGGCGCCGGTACTCGGCCACCCACTGCGGGTCGCTCACCTGCGGGACGGGCGTGCCGTCGTCCAGCACGATGCCCTGACCGTCGTTGGCGCCGAGCACCACCACGACCACCTCCGGGTCGTGCTCGGCGACGTCGTCGGCCAGCGCGGCCGGCCAGTCGTAGTAGTCGGGTCGGGTCAGCCCCGACGCCATCTCGTAGTGGACGACGGGATCGACGACCCCTGTCGCGCCGGACGTGTCGGCCAACGACCGCCCGAACACCTCGGCCATCGAATCGCCTCCCACCCACAGCCGCAGCGGTTCGTCGGCCGTGGGCGTGCGCAGCACCGGCGCGCCGTCGCCGTCGTCGGGCTCGCTCGTGTCCTCGGCGCCGGCGTCGCCGGTGGCCTGCTCGCGGGCAGATCCCGGTGCCCGCCGGGCGTCGCGCGGGTCGTCCGGCGGCGCCGCATCCGGGTCGTCGTCGCCACCGACCGCCCACTCGGCCACCTGCCGCACGCGGTGCAGCTGCAGCGCGTGGCTGACGTCCTGGACCGGGTGCCACACCGCGAGGGCCCGGTCGCGTGCAGGTCCCGGGGGACGGCGCTCGGCCTGCTCCACGAGGGCGTCGGCGTTGACGAGCATGGCCAGCACCAGCGCCGCGACCATGATGACGAGCGCCCGACCCGCCGGCTGGGCGCCGGCCACGAGGTCGTCGTGGGCGAGGTCGGCGTCGGTGAGGTCGTCGTCCAGCTCGTCGTCGACGTCGACGAGCTCGTCGTCACCGTCGAGGTCGTCGAGCTCGTCGAGGTCGCGGCGGCCCACCGGTGGCCGCGCGGACCACGGATCGAGGTCGCGCCGCCGGTCCGCCGGCGGCGGGCGTCGCGTCGGACGGGGGCGGTGGCCGAGCACGTCGAGGTCGTCGGGCACCGTGGGATCGTCGCCGGGCCACCCCGGCGGGACGGGGGCCGAGTAGGGGTCGGAGCGCGTGCGGGAGGCCATCAGAAGGGCAGGTACGTGAACGCGGTGCCGTTCTCGGCCCCGAGCACACCGATGGCGGTGAGCGCAGCGGCGAGGACGGCCACCTGGGTGACCGGTCGGAGGGTGGTGAAGCGGGCGCGCAGCTCGAGCGTGCGCTCGTCGGTGACGAGCTGGCAGGCGAGAGCGCCGACGACCGTCGCCACCGCCAGCACCGTGACCAGTCCGGCCGAGCCGGGTGCGACCGTGGCGATGCGGCCGACGATGCCGAGCGCCGAGCCGACCGACTCGGCGCGGAAGAAGATCCAGGCGAGGCTGACGAGGTTGAAGGTGACCAGCCACCGCAGGGTCGCCGACACGCCGTCGGGAAGGCGGGTGGCGTCGGGGTCGGTGCCGGTGCCGGTGCCGGTGCGGCGCACGAACCACGACGACCCGGCCCGCTCGGCGACCAGGTAGACCCCGTGCACGGCGCCCCAGACCGCGAAGGTCCACCCGGCGCCGTACCAGAGGCCGCCCACCACCATCGTCGCCATCAGGTTGCGGTACGTCGCCGGCACGCCGTAGCGGTTGCCCCCGAGGGGGATGTAGAGGTAGTCGCGCAACCACCGGGTCAGCGTCATGTTCCACCGCTCCCAGAAGTCGCGCACCGACAGGGCCCCGTAGGGCGCGTCGAAGTTCTGCGGGTACTCGATGCCGAGCAGCAGCGCGCAGCCGATGGCGATGTCTGTCGCTCCCGAGAAGCCGGCGTAGATCTGGACCGCGAACGCGTAGACGGCGACGAGCAGCTCGACCCCACCGGCCGCCCCCGGCTCCGCAAAGGCCGGGCCGACCACCTCGGTCGCCAGGTACCCGGCCACGACCACGAACTTGAACAGCCCGATGCCGATGAGCGCGAACGCGTCGGTGGCCGGGACGCGCCGGGGGTCGGGGCGCTCGTGGAACTGGGGCACGAGCTCGTCGACGCGGGCGATCGGTCCGGCGACCATGTGGGGGAAGAAGCTCAGGTAGAGGAGCAGGTCGGCGAACGCGACCGGCTCGACGTCACCCCGGCCGACGTCGACGACGTAGCTGATGGCGTGGAGCGAGAAGAACGACAGGCCGACGGGCATGAGCAGCCCCAGCACCGGGGCGGTCGCCGACAGCCCGAGGCCGCTCAGGGCGTCGGTGACCGAGTCGAGGAAGAAGCCGTGGTAGCCGAACACCGCGAACGCGGCGACGTCGGCCCCGACGGCGATGCGCACGAGACGCCGGCTCTCGGCGGTCGGTTCACCGAACTCCAGGGCCCGATGGATCGCGACGGCGAGCGCGCCGTTGACGACCGCCGAGGCGACCACCACCAGCACGAAGCGGAGATCGACCCAGCCGCAGAAGTACAGGCTGAACACGATCATGGTCGCCCGCCACACCAGGTAGTGCGGCCGCAGCAGCCAGTTCACCGTGAAGGCGGCGATGAAGAACACCGCGAAGGCGACGGTGGGGAACTGCATGTTCGTCCCCGTGGTTGCTCGGTGCCGGAGGGGTTGCGCCCGATCGTACAGATGCGGGTCGAGCGGTCCGGTGATGGTCGGCGCCCGATCGTGGACACCAGCTCAGGCCGTCCGCGAGCGGCGTTCCCGCCTCGGTGGGGCGGTCGCAGGTCAGCGCGTGGCGTCGTCGATGCGGGCCATCACGTCGTCGTCGAGCCGGTCGACCACCTCGAGGGCCCGGAGGTTCTCGTGCACCTGCTCGACCCGGCTGGCGCCCGTGATCACCGTCGAGACCCGCGGGTTGCGGGCGCACCAGGCGATCGAGAGCTGGGCGAGCGAGCACCCGAGGTCGTCGGCGATCGCCGCGAGGCCGCGCACCTTGGCGTTGCGGTCGGGGTCGGTGAGCTGCTCGGCCAGCCACTCGTAGCCCGGCAGGGTCGCCCTGCTGCCCTCCGGGATGCCGTCGAGGTACTTGCCGGTGAGCAGCCCGGACGCCAGCGGGCTCCACGTGGTCAGGCCGAGCCCGATGTCGTCGTACAGGCGCGCGTACTCGTGGTCGACCCGGCGCCGGTTCAGCAGGTTGTACTCCGGCTGCTCCACGACCGGCTTGTGCAGATGGTGGCGTTCGGCGATCGACCACGCCGCGCGGATCTCGTCGGCCGACCACTCCGAGGTGCCCCAGTACAGGGCCCGACCCGACGAGACGATGTCGGACATGGCCCACACGGTCTCCTCGATGGGCGTCTCGGGGTCGGGGCGGTGGCAGTAGATCAGGTCGAGGTGGTCGAGCCCGAACCGCTCGAGCGACGGGTCGATGGCCTCGAGCAGGTACTTGCGGTTGAGGGTGTCGCTCGCGTTGACCGTGTCGTCGAGCCCCCAGAAGTACTTCGACGACACGACGTACGAGCCGCGGGGCCACCCCAGTTCGGCGATGGCCCGGCCCATGATGCGCTCCGACTCGCCGCCGGCGTACGACTGCGCGTTGTCGAAGAAGTTGATGCCGGCCTCGTACGCGGCGGCGAGGCAGTCACGGGCCCGCCCGACGTCGAGTTGGGGGCCGAAGCTGACCCACGAGCCGAACGACAGCACGCTGACCTTCAGGCCGGACCGACCCAGCCGGCGGTACGTCATCTCCATGGGGTCCTCCTGCACGGGGGGAGCTGGCCGGGGGCGACACTACCGGCGCCGCCGCCCGCTCCGGGGCAGGCCGTGGTGCTTTCGGACGTCTCGGCTGCGCTCTGCCAGACTGAGCGCCATGCGAGCGGTCGTCATCTACGAGAGCCTCACGGGCAACACGGCCAGGGCAGCCAGGCTCATCGCCGACGAGGTCGCCGCCCGGGGAGCCGACGTCGCCGTGTACCCGATCACCGACATCGACCTCAAGGACCTGGCGACGGCCGACATCGTGTTCATCGGCACCTGGGTCGACGGCCTCATCCTCTTCGGTCACCGGCCGGGGCGCGCCGGTCGCCTCAAGACCATGCCCGTCATCGACGGCAAGCCGGTCGCTGCGTTCATGACCTACGCCGTCCACGCAGGCAAGGCCCTCGACCGGTTCGTCAAGGTGCTCGAGGAGCGGGGCGCCAGGGTCGTCGGCGGCACCCTTCTGCGTCGCGACCACCTGCACCAGGGCGTCGACGAGTTCGTCAGCTCGTCGCTGGCCACCGTCCCGGCCTGAACCCGGCGCCCGCCGGGCGCCGCCCATCCACCGCACGACTGGGGGAGTCACCTGTGCGTTCCTCGACCCGCCGCACCATCCTGTGGGCGCTCGCCCTGGTGGTCGCGCTGTCGCTCGTGCTGCTGGCGTTCGTGCAGGGCGACGCCGAGGTCGACGACGCCACCCCCGAGCCGTCCCCGGGTCCGGTCGTGCCCGACGATCCGGGCGACGGGTGCGGACGGGCGGCCACCACCGACCCCGACGACCTGAGCGTCGACCGCACCGTGGCTCGCTGCGGGCCCGGCGCCCCGGCACCCCGGCCGCTCGACCGGCCCGCCGCCGTCACGATCGCCGTGTCCGAGCGCAGCGAGGTCGTCGCGCCGGTGCTGGTGGCCGACGCACTCGGCGAGCTCGAGGCCGAGAACCTCGACGTCGAGCTGGTCGACCTCGATCAGGGCGAGGCCTACGAGGCCATGGCGGCCGGCGACGTCGACGTGGTGGTCGGGGGGGTCGACGCGCCGTTCTTCGACGCCGTGCACGAGGGGCTCGACGCCCGCCTCGTGCTGGGTGGCCCCGTCGCCCGGCGTCCGAACGACCTCGACACCGCCCAGACGGGGCTGTGGCTGCGCGCCGACCTCATCTCGGACGATGACGAGTGGGACAACGTGGAGGGCCAGACCGTGCTCGTCCCCGGCGGCATCGGCAGTGCGGCGCTCTACCCGATCGATGCCCTCGTCACCCAGAACGAGCTGACCGCCAATGCGATCGACCTGGTGGACGCGCCGCCCGACCAGGCCGCCGAGCGCCTGCGGCAGGCCGCGGTGGGTGGCGCCTGGCTGCCCGCGCCGGCGGCGACGTCGGTGGCCGACGACGAGGCCCTCATCCAGGTCGCCACGCTGCCGGGCAGCGAGTCCCTCGGCGGCACGGTCTTCGCACCCCGCCTGCTCGGCGCCGATCGTGACACGGGCGTGGCCATCGCACGGGCGATCATCCGCACGATCAACACGCATCTCGCCGACGGGTACAGCGACGAGGCCCGGTCGGCGCTCGCGGACGGGCTGGGCGTCGGTGAGGACGCGATCGCCGACGGCCCCGACCCGTTGTTCGACTGGGAGGTGCGCACCGGCACCGTCACCCGCATCGAGGATGCGCTCATCACGGTCGGCGGCGTGCGCTACGACCAGCCGACGAGCGAGGACGCCCTGGTCGACCGGGCGATGCAGGCCGACGCGATCAGCCCGGGGTGACGCGCGACCAGCTCCAGGGATAGTCCGGGTCGTCGCAGGTGCGGGCCGCCGTCCCCAGTTGCAGCGGGGCGAAGGTGTCGATCATCACCGCCAGCTCCTCGGTCGCCTCCTGCCCGAGCGAGGCCTCGACGCTGCCCGGCTGCGGCCCGTGGGTGAAGCCGGCGGGATGCAGGCTGATCGACCCGACGCCGATGCCGGAGCCCTTGCGGCTCGTGAAGTCGCCGGCGCAGTAGTAGAGCACCTCGTCGCTGTCGACGTTGGCGTGGTTGTACGGGGCGGGCACGGCGCGCGGGTGGTAGTCGAGCTTGCGGGGGACGAAGCTGCACACGACGAACCTGGGCCCGGCGAAGGTCTGGTGGACCGGCGGCGGCTGGTGCACGCGACCCGTCAGCGGCTCGAAGTCGTGGATCGACAGCCGGTAGGGGTACAGGCAGCCGTCCCAGCCGACCACGTCGAACGGATGGTGGGCGTAGCGGTAGCGGGTCAGCCCGGTGCGGTGGCGGACGAGCACGGCGACGCCGCCGTCGCGCTCGTCCGCTGTTGCGTCCTCGATCAACGGTGCCTCGGGTGCGTGCAGGTCGCGCTCGCAGTAGGGGCTGTGCTCGAGGAACTGACCCGTCGGCGACAGGTAGCGCTCGGGTGGCCCGACGTGACCGCGGGCCTCGACGACCAGCGCGGCGACCGGTTCGCCCCCGACCGCCGGGACCCAGCGGTGCGTGGTGCCGGTGGGAACCACCACGTAGTCGCCCGCCCGGCAGTCGAGGGCGCCGAACGTCGACTCCAGCCGGGCCGCCCCGGTCCGGAGGTACACGATCTCGTCGCCGGTGGCGTTGCGGTAGAGCTCGCTGGCCTCGGTGGGGTGGGCGACCGCCAACCGCACGTCGTCGTTGGCCAGCAGGAGGTGCCGGTCGCGCACGAGGTCGCCGCCGCCCGGCAGCTCGCTGGTGCGGAGGTGGTGGGGGAGGAGGGGCTCGTTGGCGCGCAGGTCGTCGTCGCCCGCCGGCACCGGGTCGGCCGCCACCAGCGCCGTCGGGGGCCGGCGGTGGTAGAGCAGCGACGACGCGGACGAGAACCCCTCCGCCCCCATCAGCTCCTCGGCGTACAGGCTGCCGTCAGGGGCACGGAACTGGGTGTGGCGCTTCGGTGGGACGTCACCCACCCGCCGGTAGTGCGGCATCGGCCTCTCCTCGGGGTGCGGGCGCCGCACGGTGGCTCAGCCCGGCGCTGATCCGCTGCGCCGAGCTCGTCACCGCGTCGGCGACCTGGTCTTCGGGTGGGAAGCGGTGGGCGGGAGCGACCACCGCGATGCTGGCGACGGTCCGGCCGTCAGGGCCCGGGACCGGCGCGGCGACGCCTCGGACGCCGGGCTCGAGCTCGCCCTCCGAGCGCACGACGGCGGTCGGGTCGGACGAACGCAGGGCGCGGCCGCTCGCTGCCGTGTCGAGCGCGTGGCGGGTCCCGGTGCCGTAGTGCACCTGGATCACCCGTGTACCGGGCACCACCTGGTCGACGGCGACCGCCTCGTCGCCGTCGCGGATGGTCAGGACGGCGGTCTCGTCGAACCGGGCGGCCAGGCGCTCGAGCTCGGCGCGGGCGATGGCGCGCAGCTGGGGCTCGATGCCCGCGACGAGGGTGAGCAGGCCGAGTCCGGGGCCCCACCCCTGCGCACGCCGGCGGGCGAGGCCGTGGGCCTCGAGGCTGGCGAGCAGGCGGGCGACGGCGCTGCGGGACAGACCCAGGGTCCGGGCGAGCGACGCCGCGGTCGCCCCCTCGCGCTGCTCCGCGAGCAGCCCGAGCAACGTCAGCGCGTTGTCGACGGTCTTGGAGTGTTCGGTCACCGACGGCCCCGAACGTCGAGGTGGGGCACCGGGACCGGTGATGCTCCCCACCGGGTGTCAATGTGGCAGTTCGGTGACATCGCCGATACGGCCGACGTCACCGATAGCCGGACACTAACCTCCGCTGTCCGGAGGTGCCTGTTTGCCCACTCCCCTCAGCGCGGCGCTCCCGCATCTGTTCGACGACGCCGGCCTGTTCCCGCCCGCCAAGCTTCCCATGGCCGAGGCCCTGGCCGCGCACACCCGCGTCCTCGCCGGCGAGCACAGCCACGTGGTCGGCCCGTTCCTCTGCCCGGCGAGCCGCCTCGCGGAGATGGATGCCTGCGTCGCCGCCGGTGCACGGCGCCCGCCGGCGCTCGGTGTCATCGGCTACGACGGGCAGCGCGGCTGGCAGAAGGTGTTCGGCACCCCCGGGCTGGTCCAGGTCGAGGCCCCGCTGCACGCGGGCATGCCGCCCGCGCCCGGGCGGGTCGTCCGCTACCTCGAGCTGCCCCACCACGGCCCGGTCGACGAATCGCTCGACGCCATCGCCGCCGCCGGGGCCCGCGCCAAGGTGCGCTGCGGCGGCCTCACGCGCGACGCCGTGCCATCGGTCAGGTGGCTGGCCGCGGTGCTCGTCGGATGCGCGGCCCGCGGCCTGGTCCTGAAAGCCACCGCCGGGTTGCACCAGCCGTTCCACCGCATCGGCCCGGGCGGCCCGCAGCACGGGTTCGTCAACCTCCTCGCCGCGGTGGCGCTCGCCCGGGGGCATGCCGCCGCCGGCGAGGTGGCGGCGGCGCTCGTGGCCGACGAGGCCGACGCCGAACGGTTGGTGGCCTGCGTCGGCGGCGCCCGGGCCATGCTCGCGTCGATCGGCACCTGCTCGATCGACGAGCCCGTCGAGGCGCTGGCCACCAGGGGCCTGCTGTGAGCGAGGGCGGCCACCGGTGCTGAGGTCATGGGTGCCCGGTGCGGACGGCTCGGGGTTCCCGGCCGAGCACCTGCCCTATGGCGTCGTGTCGGTGGGGGGTGGCGCCCCCCGGGTGGCCACCCGCGTCGGCGACGTCGTCGTCGACCTCTCCCGCCTGGCACGCGACGGCGTCGGCGGCCTCGACGAGCTGGTGGGCGACGACTTCGACCGCCCGACGCTCAACGCCTTCATGGCCGGTGGGCGCGACCGCTGGCGCGAGGTGCGCGCCCGACTCACCGAGCTCGTGTGCGACGCCTCGCAGCGCACGCGCATCGAGCCGGCGCTGGTGCCCGCGGCCGACGTCACCCACCACCTCCCGATCGAGGTGGCCGACTACGTCGACTTCTACAGCTCGATCGAGCACGCCACCAACCTGGGTCGGCTGTTCCGGCCCGACGCCGAACCGCTGCTGCCCAACTGGCGGCACCTCCCGGTCGCCTACCACGGCCGCGCCGGCACGGTCGTCGTGTCGGGCACCCCCGTCGTGCGGCCGTCCGGGCAGCGCCGAGCGGGCGACGACATCACGTTCGGGCCCACCGAGCGCCTGGACATCGAGCTCGAGGTCGGCGCCGTCATCGGCACGCCCTCCACGCCCGGCCGGCCGGTGCCGGTCGGCGACGCGGCCGACCACGTGTTCGGGCTGGCCCTGGTCAACGACTGGTCGGCGCGCGACATCCAGGCGTGGGAGTACCAGCCGCTCGGGCCGTTCCTCGGCAAGTCGTTCGCGACCACCCTGGCCCCCTGGATCACCCCGCTCGACGCCCTCGCCCCGTGCCGGGTGCCCGGCCCCCCGCAGCAGCCCGAGCCCCTGCCGTACCTGCGGCTCGACGGCGAGTGGGGGTTCGCGGTCGACCTGTCGGTGGCGCTGCGGCCCGCCGTCGCCCGGGGCGAGCAGGTCGTCAGCCGCACGTCCTTCGCCGGTCTCTACTGGCGCCTGCCCCAGCAGATCGCCCACCTCACCGTCAACGGCGCCCACCTCCGCACCGGCGACCTGCTGGCATCGGGCACGGTGTCGGGCCCCGAGCGGGGCAGCGAGGGCAGCCTCATCGAGCTGACGCGCGCCGGCGCCGAACCGCTGCGCGTGGCCGGCGCCACCCGGACCTTCCTACAGGACGGCGACGAGGTCGTGCTGCGCGCCAGCGCGACCGTGGCCGACGGGGTGACGATCACGCTCGGCGAGGCGGCGGGCCGCGTCGTGGCCGCGCCCGGCAGCGACGAGGTCGGAGCCGGGTAGGTGGACGGGGTGCGCGCGCCCCTGCCGCCGGCGTTCCTGCGGGGCTGCCGGCAGACCGTGGGCGACGCCGACGTGCTGGTCGATCCCGACGTCACCGCCTCGTACAGCACCGACTGGACCGGCCGGTTCCGGGGCGCGACGCCCGCGGTGGTGCGCCCCGGCTCGACCGGCGAGGTCGCGGCCGTCGTGGCGCTCGCGCGCGAGCACGCGGTGGCGCTGGTGCCCCAGGGGGGCAACACGGGGCTGGTGGCGGGTGGCGTCCCCCGGGGCGGCGAGGTGGTGCTCAGCCTCGCCCGCCTGACGAGCCTCGGCGCGGTCGACCCTCTCGCCGCCCAGGTCACCGCCGGTGCCGGGGTCACGCTGGCGGCCCTCGCCGCCCACGTCGCCCGCGAGGGGCTGGCGTTCGGCGTCGACCTCGGCTCCCGCGGGTCGGCCACGATCGGGGGGATGGTCGCCACCAACGCCGGGGGGCTGCACGTCGTGCGCTACGGGGCCACGCGGCACCAGCTGGTGGGGGTCGAGGCGGTGCTGGGCACCGGCGACACGGTCAGCCGGCTCGGCGGGCTGGTCAAGGACAACACCGGCTACGACCTGGCCCAGCTGCTGTGTGGCAGCGAGGGCACGCTGGGCGTGGTCACCGCCGCCCGCGTGCGCCTCGTCCCGCCGCCGGCCCACGTCGTCGCCGCCCTGGTCGGTGTCGCCGACGTCGAGGGCGCCGTCGCCCTCGCCGCCGACCTGCGCCGGGCGCTGCCCGACGTGCTGGCGCTCGAGCTGATGGCCGGGCCGAGCCTGCGGCTGGTGGCCGACTACCTCGGGGCGGCCCCGCCGGTCGCACCGGCAGCGGGGGCGTACCTGCTGGTCGAGGTGGGGTCGGCGGCCGACCCCACCTCGACGCTGGCGTCGGCCGTCGAGGGCCGGGCGGGGGTCATCGACGCGGCGGTGGCCACCGAGCGGTCCGATCGCGCTCGCCTGTGGCGCTGGCGTGAGGCGCACTCCGAGGCCGGGGCGCCGCTCGGCGTGGTGCACAAGCTCGACGTCACGCTGCCCGCCGGCGAGCTGGCGCGATTCTGCGCGGACGTCGTCGAGCGGGTCGAGGCGGCGCGGCCCGGCGCCACGACGCTGCTGTTCGGCCACGTCGGTGACGGCAACGTGCACGTCAACGTGGTCGGCCCCCCGGCCGACGACGACG
>JAFGPU010000196.1 GCA_016936035.1 Acidimicrobiales bacterium | reverse complement strand
GATCCACTCGGCCACGCCCTCGGCGTCGATGCGGTCCATCACGATCGACGTGCCGCCCGCCTGTGACACCAGCAGGGTGGTGAGCACGGCCAGGTTCAGGATGGTGAAAGGGAAGCAGTCGCCCTTGCGCAGCTCGGGCCCGTACCCGCGGGTGGCGACCAGCACAGCGCCGGGGAGCAGCAGATTGTGCTGGCTGTGCACTGCGCCCTTGGGGCGGCCGGTCGTGCCGCTGGTGTAGGCGATGCCGGCCGGGGCGTACGGGTCGACCTCGACGCCGACCGGGCCGTCGTCCGCCGCGTCGAGGGCGGCCCGCCACCCGTCCGTGTCGAGCACGGTGACGCCGGCGTCGTCGAGGGGCTCGTCGGACAGCAGCAGCGAGGCGCCGCAGTCGGCGAGCTGCCAGCGCTTCTCCGGAGGCGCGAGCGCCCGGTTGACGCCGACCCACACGGCCCCGAGGCGCATGGCGCCGTGGAAGGCGACGACGACGTCGGCCTCGTTGGGCAGCGACGCAGCGACCCGGTCGCCGGTGCCGACGCCGAGATCGGCCAGGGCGTGGGCGGCCCGGTCGGCGAGCCGGTCGAGCTCGGCGTAGCTGAGGCGCTGGGACCGGGTGACCAGGGCCTCGCGGTCGGGGTCGTCGGCGAGCGCCCGGTCGAGCACCCGGGCGACGGTCGCCGGCATGTCGCCGGGCTCAGCCATCGTGGTGCCGGGTCCGCAGCTCGCGCTTGAGCACCTTGCCCGACGGGTTGCGGGGCAGCGCGCCGATGAAGGTGACGTCTTTGGGCACCTTGTACTTGGCCAGCCGCTGGCGGCAGTGCTCGACCAGCTCGCCCGCCGTCACGCTCGCGCCCTCGCGCCGGGCGACGAACGCCACCGGCACCTCGCCCCACCTCTCGTCGGGCCGGCCCACCACGGCTGCTTCGAGCACCGAGTCGTGTTCGTAGAGCACGCGCTCGACCTCGGAGCCGGCGATGTTCTCGCCGCCCGACACGATCATGTCCTTGAGCCGGTCGACGATGAACAGGTAGCCGTCCTCGTCGCGCACCCCGATGTCGCCGGTGTGGAACCAGCCGCCGGCGAACGCCTTGGCGGTCGCCTCCGGGTCGCGCCAGTAGCCCGCGAACACCTTGGGACCCCGCAGCACGATCTCGCCGCGCTCGCCGGCGGGCACCGACCGCCCGTGCTCGTCCCAGATGTCGAGCTCCAGGTGCAGGCAGGGACGGCCGACGCTGCCGAGCTTGGTGATGATGCTGTCGCGGTCGAGGAACGTGTCGCCCGAGACGGTCTCGGTGAGGCCGTAGGCGTCGGCGAACCACGCCGAGGGGAACGCGCTCTGGATGCGCTCGATCAGCGGGACCGGCATCTTCTCGCCGCCGTTGATGATGACGCGCACCGACGACAGGTCGCGCTGCTCGATGCCGGGCAGCGCCATGATCGCGTTGACCATCGCGGGCGCCAGCCACACGGTGGTGGCCCGCGACCGTTCGAGCTCGTCGACGACGGCGACGGCGTCGAACGTCCGGTGGATGATGACCGTCGCCCCCGCGGCGATCAGCGACGTCGTCGTCAGGTCGAGCGCCCCGACGTGGTAGAGCGGTCCGCAGGCGAGGCCCAGGTCGGCGCTCGTGAAGCCGAACTCGACGATGTGGGCCAGGTTCTTCCACGCCAGGTTGGCATGGGTGAGCATGACGCCCTTGGGGTGGCCGGTGGTGCCCGAGGTGTACATCAGGCGGTGGACGTCGTCGGCCTGCGTGACGGCCGGGGCGAGGTCGTGGCCGTCGACGCGGAGGTGGGCGAGGGTGGTCCAGTCGGCTGGTGCCGGTGAGGCGACGCAGGTGCGCAGCGGGGCCCTGTCCATGTCCTTGACCGCCTCGTCGGCGAGCCCGGTGAGCGCCTCGTCGCACATCAGCGCCTTCGCCTCGGAGTGCTCGAGGATGTAGCGCACCTCGGGGGCGGCCAGCCGCCAGTTGATCGGCATGGCGATCGCCCCCAGGTGATTGGCGGCGAAGATCGTCTCGAGCATCTCGGGGCAGTTGTACGAGAGCAGGCCCACGACGTCGCCGCGGCGGACACCGCGCCCGTGCAGCCCGGCGGCGAGCGCCGCGGCCCGCGTGGCCATCTCGCCGTAGGTGATCGTCTCACCCTCGAAGACCGTGATCGCCTTGTCCGGCGCACGGGTCGCGTGGTGGGCGAGCACGTTGAACCAGTTCACGTCCGCCTGCATCGTCTGTTCGACCGTCACGAGCGCGACCTGCCCCTCCTGCCGACCCCCGGCGTTTTGTACCGACCGGTCAGCCTATATGGCCCACCATCCACGTGCCGCCCGCTAGCGTCGCCACCATGCCTCGGGCCGATGCGAGCGACCCTTCTCGGCGCAGCCCGAAGTGGCAGGCGCGTCGCGAGGCCATCATCGACACCTCGGCGCGCCTGTTCGCCAGCCAGGGCTACCACGCCACCGGCATCAACGAGCTCTGTGATGCCAACGACCTCGGCAAGGGGGCGCTCTACCACTACATCGGCTCCAAGGAGGGCCTGCTCGCCGCCATCCACGACCGGGTGATGGACGAGGTGATGCAGGGCGCCGAGCGGGTCGCCGAGGCGGGCGGTGCCCCGTCGGCCCAGCTGGAGATGCTCGGCGACGAGCTGCTCGAGGTGATCCACCGCTACCCGGACCACGTCTGGGTCTTCCTGCACGAGTTCCCGGCGCTCACCGGCGAGCGCGCCGCGTCCTTCCGGGAACGGCGCCGCAGCTACGAGCAACGGGTCGAGGCGGTGCTCCGGGCCGGCGTCGCGTCGGGCGAGTTCCGTGACCTCGACCCCTGGCTCACGGCCCGGGCCTGGCTCGGCATGCACAACTACACCTACCTCTGGTTGAAGCCCGGCCACCGGCTGTCGGCGCGCGACGTGGCCAAGCCGTTCGCCGAGATCTTCATCCGAGGCATCCAGAGCAAGCCTCAGGGCGCCGAGTAACCCCCATCGACGACGAGCGCCGAGCCGGTCGTCCACCGGGAGCCCTCGCCCGCCAGGTACGAGTAGGCGCCCACGAGGTCGGTGGCCGCCCCGAG
>JAFGPU010000195.1 GCA_016936035.1 Acidimicrobiales bacterium | reverse complement strand
CGTCCGCGAGCAGTTGGCGGCCGCCGGCGCCAAGGCGAACGCCGCCGAGCTCGCCGCCCGGCAGTCGGCCGAGCGGGAG
Source organism: Acidimicrobiales bacterium (assembly GCA_016936035.1). Taxonomy (GTDB): domain Bacteria; phylum Actinomycetota; class Acidimicrobiia; order Acidimicrobiales; family VFJN01; genus ZC4RG19. The sequence goes on along the minus strand of JAFGPU010000195.1, from coordinate 9,676 downwards.
ACAGCAGCTCGGGACCGCTCCGCCGCCGAGCTCGCCGCAGCGCGGGTCGAAGTCGAGCGGTTGCGCGTCCAGCTGGCTCAGCGAAACGAGGAGCCCCAGTCATGACCGACGTACTCTCGCGGACTCTGGCCGAGATTGCCGCCATCGATCCGTCGCGAACCGGGCACACCGGCCCGGACACCCCGGAGATCAGCGCCCGCTACGCCCGCCGGAACACCCTGATCTGGCAGTCGTTGGCCCTGGCTCTCGAATCCGGGATTCCGGCCGGGGTCGGCTACGACCTCAGCGACCCGCGCCCGGTGGTGGTGTACCTCGAACTCCCCGGAGCCGGTCAGGTGTCCTGGCACCTCCCGGCCCACCCCCAGCAGTGGGACGGACACGACACCGGCGCGAAGTACGCGCGGGTGTCCCGGTTCGTCGACGACCACCAGGACCAGCCGTAGCACTCCCCCGCGAATCCCCCGGGTGTCGCACATCTGTCCCCCATGTGTCACACACCCGGGGGACAGGTGAAGGAGCCGATGAGGGATCGCCTATCGTAGAAGCGGCTGACACGCCAGCCCGCTCCGAGCCGCCAGCGCCCACGCCGCAGGCCGGCAACGAGGACAAGGGTCAACGACTCGCGTGAGTGCTCAACCTCCGTTCGCGTCATCGATCACGAGCGGGTGAGCGTGGGACATCCGCCGGAAGAGTCCCGATGACCAGCGACAAGGCCCGTAAATCCGCCGTCCGGCAGCGTATGGCGGACACCGGAGAGCCGTACTGCGTGGCCGCCCGCGCCATGGACCAGGCCCCCGCCACGATCGATCCCGCGTTGCTCAAGCCCTACCCCGACGAGCAGGACGTACGTACCGAGGAGCTCGGTTGGCGGATCCTGCCGGCCGACGCGACCCCGGCCCAGCGCGCCCACGCCGAGGCGTTTTGGCGCCCGGTGTCGGCCGACCGCCCCTGCCGGTGCTCGGGAGACTGCCATCACGGGCAGCCGTGCGGAGACGAGGACGACGAGGACCGGTGCCCCGGTCAGTTGGTCCACGTCGACCGGTACCCCGGCAGCATGTGGTCAGTGACGGTGTGGGAGGACATCTACCAGTGCGAGGAGTGCGAAGCCACCAGCGCGGCGAACGTGACCCTTCCCGCCGTGCCGTGGGGCGAGGACATCGAGAACGGCTGTAGGACCTACCCGAAGGTTCGGCACCCGGGTTTCCGCGAGATCGACGAGGACACCCCGCGTCACCCGGCCGGTGACGGGTCCTGCCGCGGGTGCGGAGGCTACGCCCTGTCTGGTCTGCTCTGCGACGGGTGCCGGGCCAACGGGTGGACCGACGACTACGGGTACGTTGACGAACCCGACGCCGACGATGACGACCGCGGTTGCCCGGAGTGCGGAGCCGGCGGCGGCGGAGACCCGTACGAGGAGTGCGAGTGTCTCGTCTGAGTGCCGCTGTGACCGTCGCCGGCCGGGGGGCGAGCCTGTTCTCTCTCCCGGCCGACGGCCGCCGCCCCGAGCCGGGATGGCAGCACCGGTGCACCCGCGACCCGGAGGCCATCGGCCGGATGCTGGCCACTGGCGCGAACCTTGGCACCGGATGCCGCGCCTCAGGTGTCGTCGTGCTCGATCTCGACCGCCACAAGGACCAGGCCGACGGGGTGGCCCGGTTCGCCACCGAGCTGGCCGCCCGCGAGCAGGCGTGGCCGGACACCCTGACCACCCGGACCCCGAACCGCGGCCTACACCTCTACTTCCAGGTACCGGCCGGCGCGACTGTCGGTAGCGCGTCCGGCGTCCGGTCGCCGCTCGGCGAAGGAATCGACGTCCGAGGCCCCGGCCGACGTAGTGGCGGGTACGTGCTGGCCCCCGGATCGGTGCTCGCTGGCCGCCCGTACTTGATCGAGCACGACGCCCCGATAGCCGAGCTCCCCGCATGGCTGGCCGCCCTACTGGCAACCCCCAGCCGTCCCGTGCCCGCCAGGTCGAAACTCTCCCCCCGATGGCGGACACCTATCCCCCACGTGTCCCACACACCCCAGTGGGATTGTCACGAGAAATCTCACGGGTAGCATCACTGGTATGGCAACCAACGTAACCGTCAGCCTCGGTGAGGACACCGTGGCCCAGATCCGCCAGGCCGCCGCCGATGCGGGTCTGTCCCTGTCGGCATGGCTCGGCCGGGCCGCTCAGAAGCAGTTGTTGCGAGACTCCATGGACGCTCACGACCGGTGGCGCCGGGAGAACCCGCTAGACGCCGCCCGCGCCGACGCCGAGGCCCAACTAGACGAGTTGGACCGCGAGGCCGCCCGAATCGTTGAGGACCTCGGACAGATGGGACAGGCCGCGTGATCCGTCACGGAGAGATCAGGCCCTACGCCCCCGCGGCCCGCGTCATGCGACAGCGGTTCGTCGTCGTCGTGTCCATCGACGAGTACAACGCCCGCGAGGGTGCCCGGCCGGTCTGTATGGACGTCGAGACCGTTCGGGAGCCTCGGGTGGGAGTGGCTCTGACCGAGGCCGACCCGTCCGAGCTGCAAGGCGCCGTGATCAGCGTGTCGAGCATCGCTGAACGGGACCCCAGTTGGTTGGGCGAGCCCGTCGGAATGATCTCCGGTTCGACGCTCGCAGCCGTCCATGACCGGCTTTCCACCCTGCTCGACATGCCCCGCTGACCAGTCCCCCCACGTGGCGGACAGATGTCCCCTATGTGTGGGACACATGGGGGATCACCCTCTGACATCAGGAGGACAAGTGGACTACTCCCAGATGACAGGCACGAACACGGTGACGGTCTACCGCTCGCCGAGTCACCCACAGACCCCGTGGTCGCTCGGCATCGGGTTCGACGAGGTTCTGTCTGTTCTCGAATCCGGGCCGGAGGCGCCCCTTGACGCCGCCGAGGCCGCGTTGACCGCAGCCGGTTTGCGCCGGGTCGGCGATTGGCAGCCGCACTTTCCCCGCGCCGAATGGGGATGGCGTATCGCCACCGTGACCGCCATCTGACCCCTATGTGTGGGACACATAGGGGATAGGTGTCCCACACATAGGGGAGCCGTATCCAACACATGTCAGGGCCGTGTCGCACCATCCAGGGACAGATGTGCGACACGGCCCTGACAGCTGTCTGAGGTCTACTGTCCGATCGTGTCGAGCAGCTCGGCCCGCAGCCGGCCGGCAACAGCGCCGGCTTGGTCGATGCCCGCCGCGATGATCGCGGCCAGGACCCGGTGTTTCGGCACCACGCCGCCGAGCTGGCGGCCCACCCGTTCGGCCGCGTCGTTCAGCGCGACCGCCGTCGCGTCGTCGATGTACAGGCTGTGCCGGCGCTTGCCGGCAGGCGTTCGCGTCGTCGACTTCTTCTTTGGCGCCGGAGCTGGCGGAGGCGTGTCCGCCACGGCAGGGACAGGCGTCCTACGCGTGTGTGACACATCTCCCCCAGGTGTGGCAGGAGTGGCGGATGCCTGTCGGTCAGGTGTGGCAGGAGCGTCCGTCACCGGCCCGCCGTTGGAGTAGATCTCGTCCAAGACGCTCTTCGTACTGGCGACCGGAGGCCGCCGCCGGGCCGTCCCGGTCACTGTTCGACCCCGATGGTGTCCGGTCCGACGGCCCATGTCAGGCCCAGCCTCGGCACCAGGGCGGCCGCCAGACGCCAGTACGCCGCCGACACGGGGTTGTCGGGTGCGTAGTCGATGATCGGTTCGTGCGCGCCGGGTGCCTCGCGGACCCGGACGCTGTGAGGGATCCGGTAGATCAAGGCGTTCGGGTAGTCGGCCGCCAGACTGTCGCCCATGTCCCGCGACAACATCGTGTTGCCATCGTCGTCGACCATCACGACGGCGCTGATGCGCAGGTTCGGGTTGAGTCGCCGGCGCACCAGGTCGAGCGGCCGCGCCATCTCGGCCGCGCCCACCAGGTCGAGCGTGGACGTGGTCATCATGAGTACGACGTCGGTCGAGGCCGCGAGCATGCTCACGGTCACCAGGCCCATCGAGGGTGCGGCATCCAAGAGTTCGATGTCGTAACTGGCATCCGAGTCCAGTTCGCCAGCCAGGAGCCCGTCAGAGCCGGGGGGACGCTCGCTCTCAACCCGGCCCAAGGTATCCAGCGACGGAACGATGGCCACCCCGGGCACGGTGGTTGGGGCCGTCGCCTCAGCCAACGTCGCGTCGCCGAGGAACACGTCAAGCAGGGTGGGAGCCCCCGAGGCGGTTTGCGGGGGAAGCCAGTACGTCGCAGACGCCATTTGAGCGTCACCGTCAACAATCCGGGAGGTCAGTCCCCAGGCCCGGAAGACGGCCGCCAAACTCACCGCCGAGGTGGTCTTACCCGAGCCACCCTTGCGGTTCACGAACGCCAATCTCGGTGATCTGTCTGGTTTGTGGAGTTGCAGCGTTCTCCACTGCGCGACGGTTGGCACGGTCGGGCACCCCCTCTATGGGTCGGATGCCCCAGCCTGGCATAGCTCCCCCGGATGTCCCCAACGCAGGGGAGCCGTGTCACACACACGGCGGATGCGTGTAAGACACGACTCCCTCAGGTGTCGGAGCGGCTACGAGGTGGCGCCGCCGAGGCCCTCCAAAAGCCGTACGATCTGCGCGATCCCGGCTTTGATCTCGGCACTGTCCGCTTTGTGCTCGGCGTAGTGCTCCAGTTGGGTTTCCCGTAGCGCCCCGAGGGTGCGGGTATGTCCGCGCAGTTCGGCGCGGTAGTCAGCCACGTCTCGGTCAGCGCCGGCCGCCAGGGCCCGCGCCGCAGCGGCTTCCTGGCGGACCACGGCCAGTTCCGTTTCCATCGCCGTGATGCGCCGTTCGAGGTCTTCGAGGCTGCTCATGCCTGCCATCATCCCATCGCCGCCGGCGCTCAGACAGCGTCGGAGGACTCAGGTTCGGCTACGAGCAGGGTGCCGCCCGTGCCCGGGATCGTGTACTCGCCGGGATCGAGCACCAGGCCGTCAACCGACAGCCGCTTCCCATCAAAGTGGATTTCGCCATTCAGGGGCAGTTCACGCGGAGGGGGTAGTTGCCACCCCGGATCGGTTCGTGGGTCATCCATGCCGGTCACGGTAGCCCCGTACGCCCCCGGCCACCCGGCCGATCACCCGCCCGGGTGGCGACGACGCCAGGGCCAGCCAAGCGCTGTTGCAGACAACGGGACCGGTATTACCACTCTGCGCGGTATTACCAACTTGCGCACTATTACCGTTTCCGGGGTTGCGGCCTGACGGGCGCCCGAGCGTGGTTGGCCGCCGTCGTGCTTCCGGGCGCCCGAAGCCCGGTCCTTCCGGTCCTCAGCGCTGGCGCGCTTCCGGGCCGGGTGACCGTGCAACGGGAAGAGTGGTGACGGTTGTCGGTGCTCACTCCAAGGACTACAGCCCGTCATATCCGTTACTGATCATCTGTGCTCACTGAGTCCTCACTCACCAAGCAGCACCATCTAAGACAACTGTCTCTGTCTCTATCAGGTCAGTAAGTGATCAATCTAAGAACAAGATCAAAAGAAGCACACCAAGGCATTCAAATGTTCTGGATCTTGAATAGCGTGGTTATGATCAATTCATGACCGTGCGCGTTACCGCCATCCCCGCGGGGAAGGCCGGTGCGCGCTACCCGTGGGAGTGCCGGCAGCACGAACACGATCGGCAAGCGGCCTACTACCACGAGGGCCACGAAGCGCCCATTGCCCGGTGGCTTGGCGATGGGGTCGAGCAGCTCGGCTACGAGCAGGGCGAGGCCGTGGTGAAGGAAGAGCACCTGATTCTGTTCGGGGAGTTGTGTGACCCCCGCCGGTACGCCGAACTCACCGAGCAGGCGAAGACCGAGATCCGCGCCCAGGGCTTGACGGGTGACGCGGCGAAGGAGCACTACGCCGGATTGCTGGCCGGCGCCCGGTTGGGCCGGGCGCCCCGCGAGTACCGGCCCTTGGAGGAACGGTTGGCCGAGGCTCTCCAACGGGAGCCGGACGCCGACGCCGGCCGGCAGGCCGAGATTCGCCGGGAGGTCGAGCGCAGCCAGCGCAGCGCGGTCGGTAGCTTCGACGTCACCTTGTCTCCGCAGAAGTCGATCTCGTTGTACCGGGCCGGTTTGCTGGCCCAGGGCAGGGTTGCCGACGCCGACCGGGTGTTGGCCGCCCACCGGGCCGGGGTGGCCGCAGCGCTGGCCTACGCCCAGCGGGAGGCCGGTTTTTCCAGGCTCGGCTACCACGGGCGTTCTGTCGGCGATCATCCGACCACCGGCCGGTACGCCGACGCCCACGACTGGATAGCCGCCGATTTCGTGCACGAGACCAGCCGCGCCGGAGACGTCCAGTTGCACGCCCACTTGCAGATCTTGAACCGGGTACGGGTGACGCTGCCCGGTGGCGAGACCGCGTGGCGGACCCTGGACAGCCGGGCCCTACACAAGGCCAGGCCAGCCATGGAGGCGATCTATCACCGGACGATGGAGGAACGGCTTTCGGCTGATCTACCGGTGGAGTTCACCACCCGCGAGGACGGCCGCGCCCGCGAGATCATCGGTATCACGGTGGAGGACCGGACGGCCGCCAGCAGCCGCCGCCAGGAGGTCACCGCCGAGGTAGCCCGATACGTCGACGCCTACCAGGAACGCACCGGTCACGCGCCGAGCCCGCAGCTGCTCTCTCGGATGACGGAGCGGGCCGCCCTCCAGACCCGAGGCCACAAGGACACCACGGAGACCCTTGACCAGCTGGTTGACCGGTGGGAGCGGGAGGCGGTCGAGGAGGGCCGCCGTACGCACGCAGAGATGGCCGAGGCCGCCGAGGCCGCCGCCGTCGCCAGCAGGTTGGACCGCATGACCGCCGCGGCCCCGGAGCTGGACCGTGGCCAGGTCATCCGGACCGCGTTGGAGGAGGTGACGGCCGAGCGCACCTCGTTCGGCCGCGACGACGTGATGAGGTCGATCGGTCGAGCGCTGCCCGAGCAGCTCGGCGACGCGGCCGCCGACGCCGGAGGGGTGGCCGCCCTACTCGACAGCCTCACCGAGGAAGCCCTAGGCCCCGAGCACGGGGTGATCCAGGTTGCCGGGTTCGAGGCCGTAGCAGCGCCGGCCGAGTTGTGCCGGCAATCCGACGGCCGCAGCGTCTACCAGCCCGGCCGGGCCAGTCTCCGGTATGGCTCAGTGGCCCACATGCAGGCCGAAGAGCGCATGGTGGCCCAGGCCCAGGCGCCGGCGCCCCGGTTGGAGGCCGAGCGGATCGACGCCGCGATTGAGGCGAGCACGCTCGGCGAGGACCAGGCCGCCGCCGTGCGCGGCGTGCTCGGAGACGGCCGGACGGTCAGTGTGATCGTGGGGCCCGCCGGCGCCGGCAAGAGCTACGCCCAGGGCATCGTGACGCAGGCGTGGCAGGCCGACGGCCGGCGCGTCATCGGGCTGGCCCCGTCGAACATCGCAGCGTCGGTGTTGGGTGAGGCCGGGGTGGAGACCACGGCCAGCCTCGCGCGGTTCCTGACCTACCACGACGGCCAGGGGTCGCCCCAGGCCCGGGCCCGTCTTGCCGTTGGCGCCGGTGACCTGATCATCGTGGACGAGGCCGCGATGGCGACCGCCGACGACATGGGCCGCCTGATCGAGATAGCGACCGCCGCCGGCGCGAAGGTCGCCCTTGTGGGCGATGACGCCCAGATGCAGGCCGTAGGCCGAGGCGGCTCGTTCCGGTTGTTGCGCGGCCAGCTCGGCGCCTACCAGCTGGAGACCGTGAGGAGGTTCCGCGACCCGGACGGCAGTACCCGGCAGTGGGAGGCCGACGCGTCGCTACGGTTGCGCGACGGCGACCCCGAGGCCCTTGCGGCCTACGCCGAACACGGCCGGATCCACGGGGGCAGCGAGGAGGAGATGAGCGCCGCCGCCGTGCGCGCCTACGTGGTCGACACCCTTGCCGGCCGGAGCGCCGTACTGGTGACGTCGACGAACGAGGCCGCCGACGAGCTGGCGGGCCGGATCCGCGCCGAGCTGGTCAGGCACGGACGGGTGGACGAGGCCGGGGTACCGGTCATGGGCGGCAACCTCGCGGGGGCCGGCGACCTCATCCAGGCCCGCGAGAACGACCCGAGGCTGACCGGTGCCGACGGCCAGGCCGTGACCAACCGGCAGGTCTACCGGGTGGTTCAGCGGCACGCGGACGGATCGTTGACCGTCCGGCGCGTCATCGGCCAGGGCGACCAGGGCGAGCGGCTGGCCGGGCCGGTTCGCCTGCCTGCCGGCTACGTCGCGGGCCGGGTGGCGCTGGCCTACGCCGGTACGGTGCACGCCACCCAGGGCCGCACCGTCGACAGCGGGTACCTGTATGGGGATGAGGCGCTGGCCAGGGAAGCCGCGTACGTCGCGCTCACCCGAGGTCGCTTGCTGAACGAAGCGTTCCTTGTGACCCGCCGCGAACGGGACCCGGAACACCTCCGCACCCTGGACAGCACCCCCACCGCGGTCATGGGCCGGATCCTGGCCCACGAGACCGGCGACCGCGCCACCCTGGAAATCCTGGCCGAGGGAACCGACTACGCTGCCAGCCTGCCCGCCCTTGTGCCGATTTGGGAAGATCTCGTCAGCGCGCACACCCGCACCCAGGCCCGCGCCACCCTGTCGCGAATTCTCGGCGACCAGGCCCTTGACCGCCTTGACGCCGAGGAGGCCGACCCGCTGTATGCCACGGTGCGCGAGCAGCAGTTGCGAGGCCACGACCCCGAGGCCCTGTTGTCCGAGGCGATCGGCGACCCCCGCAGCGTGACCGACGCCCGCGAGCTCGGCGCCCTGTTGCAGCACCGGGTACGTTCGGCCGCCGCCCGCCGCGCCCCGGAGCACTCCCCGGCCGGGCCGGAGTGGGCCGACCGGACACCCGACATGCCGGGCCCGATCGGCGACCACGCGCGCCGGGTGGCCGAGGCGATCGACGCCCGTCAGGCCGAGCTCGGCCGCCGGGCCGCTCTGCAACGGCCAGCATGGGCGACCGAACGTTTCGGCCCGGTACCCGAGGACGAGGCGAGGCGGGCCCAGTGGCGGACCCGCGCCGGCCGGGTGGCCGGGTATCAGGAGATGTACGACCCCGACGCCGGATCCCGCACCGTCATCGGCCCCGCCCCGGCCCGCCGAGCCGTGGAACAGCACGCGGCATGGAACACCGCCTACGACGCGTTGGGCCGTCCCGAGGACCACCGGCGTATCGCAGCGGCCAGCGACGTGCAGCTACGTGACATGGTCAACAGGCTCAACCGCGAGCAGGCATGGGCCCCGACGTACGCCGGTGACGAGCTGGCCGAGAGCTGGAGACTGGCACGCGAGTACGACCGGCAGGCGATCCTTGCCGCCGCCGAGGCCATGACCGACCCCGACCAGTGGGCCGAGGCCGCCGCCTGCGTCGACGGGCTACGCCAGCTGGCCGCCGGCTACCGGGCCGAGGCCGAGGTGTGGGAGGAGATCCACGCCGCTCACCAGGCATGGCGGGCCGATACCGAGGAGATCAGGGAGACAGCCCAGGCCGCCGCCGCCGAGTTGGCCCGCCGGACCGCCGACCGCAACGAGATGCGGGAACGTACGGTCCAAACCCCAGACGAGGAACTGTGGGCCGGGTGGGACCAGGGCCAGGAGCCGGAGCGCGGCCGCGAGCAGGAGCCGGCGCCGGAGCGGGACGAGGAGTTGTGGGCTGGGTGGGACGTCGAGCCCGAGCGTGAGCAGCCGG
>JAFGPU010000194.1 GCA_016936035.1 Acidimicrobiales bacterium | reverse complement strand
GCTCCGCCTCGAGGTCGAGGTCCGGGTCGAGCATCTCCTCGGGGTAGCCGGTCCGCTCGCTCACGATCCCGACGATCGTCCCGAGCAGCACCTCGGCGTCGAGCGCAGGCGCCTTCCCCGATGCCGTGCGCACGGCCTCCTCGCCCGTCGCGTCTGCAGGTCGGCCGTCGGACGGGCCGGCCGTGGCGGGCGACGACGGCGCGTCGATGACCGGCGGCGGCGAGACGCTGCTCGCCGTCACCGGCGGCGCGCCCAGGGCGGCCAACACGACGTCGCGCTCGGCGGCCACGATCTGCTGCATGCTGCGGAGGTACTCGGCCACGACGACCTGGGGGTCGTCTCCGCCGGCGGGTGACGGCGCCGGTCCTTGGCCGAGGTCGATCCGCGGGAAGTGGGTGGCGGGCGGCAGCGATCCCGGCGCGAGGTCGCCGTCCGCCGTGCGCACCTGGCTGCCGTTCAGCAGGTAGGGCGCCCGTCGCGGCGCCTGCGCGGGGTCGACCTCGACGGCATCACGCCCGTCGTAGAGAAGCGTGTCGTCGACGGCCACGCCGGCGACCGCCAGCTCGGCCAGCGCCGTCAGGTAGCGGCGGATGCCGTGCTCGCCCGACGCATCGCAGGCCACCGCCGTGTGGGGCCGGTCGCCCAGGATCTGTCCCACCAGCTGGGTCAGCACCCGGCCCGGGCCCGCTTCCACGAACACCCGGGCGCCGGCGTCGTACATGGCCTCGACCTGCTGGCGGAACGCCACAGGAGCGGCCACCTGGCGGGCCAGCAGCGCCCGCAGCCCGGCCACGTCGTCGGGGTAGGGCGCGGCCGTCGTGTTCGACCACACCGGGATGCGGGGCGCCACGACGTCGACGGCGTCGAGCCGGGCGGCCAGGGCCCGGGCCGCGACCTCGAGGCGCGGCGTGTGGAAGGCGCACGCGACGGGCAGCCGCCGGGCGCGCAGTCCAGCGGTGGACAGGTGCGCCACGGCCGCCTCGACGTCGTCGGTCGGGCCGGAGACGACGCACTGGTCGGGGGCGTTGTCGTTGGCCACGATGACGCCGGGCCGGTCCCCCAGGGCGGCGCGCACCTGCTCGACCGGGCCGCGCACCGCGGCCATCGCGCCCGGGTCGTCGTCGGGCGAGGCGTCGAGGATCGCCTGGCCGCGAGCTCGGCTGAGGTCGACCAGGTGACGCTCGTCGATGGCGCCCGCCACCACCAGGGCGGCGAGCTCGCCGAAGCTGTGGCCGCCCACCGCGTCGGGGCGGACCCCGCAGGCCTCGAGCAGCGCGGTCATCGCCAGGGCCGCGATGCCGAGCGCCGGCTGGGCCATGCGGGTGTCGGTGAGGGCGGCCGCTCGCTCACCGGCCGCCTCGCCGAACGCCGCAGGCGGGAACATGCGGTCGACCAGGTCGTCGTCGCCCAGCTCGAGGAAGCGGCGCAGCGCCGGGAACGCCACGAACAGGTCGCCCATCATGTGGGGTCGCTGGCTGCCCTGACCCGGGTACAGGAAGGCGACCAGAGGCGGCTCGCCGGCGGTCTCGTCGCCCGCCGGCGTCGTGCCCGCGAGGAACACGCCGCGGCCCGCGTGACCCGTGCGGGCGCGCTCGACCTTGGTCCGCAGGTCGTCCACGTCGTCGGCGACGATCGCGAGCTGCACCGGGCTGGTGCGGCGCCGACCGTGCACCGTGCGCGCCAGGTCGCGGAGGCGCCAGGGGCGCCCGGCCGCGTCGTCGGCGTCCAGCAGCGCCTCGAGGCGGGCGAGCTCGGAGGCGGCCTCGGCCGGGTCGGACCCACGCACGAGGAACAGCTCGGCCGGCCAGTGGTGCACGGCGTGGCGGGGCTCGTCGTCCCCGTCGTAGGCGGTCAGGACGGCATGGAAGTTCGACCCGCCGAACCCGAACGCGCTGACCGCGGCCCGACGGTCGCCACCCACCCACGGCCGGGCGACGTCGCCGAACACGAACGGGCTGGTCTTGGCGTCGTAGGCCTCGTTGGGATCGGTCAGGTTGAGCGTCGGGGGGAGCACGCCCCGGTGCAGGGCGTGGACCACCTTGATCATGCCGGCGATGCCGGCGGCGCACTTCGTGTGACCGATCTGCGACTTGACCGAGCCCAGGGTGGTCGATGCAGGGACGGCACCGCGCTCGCCGTAGACCTCGGTGAGGGTCGCGAGCTCCGTCCGGTCGCCGACCACCGTGCCGGTTCCGTGCGCCTCGACCAGCCCCACGGTGGACGGCGAGACCCCGGCCCGGTCGTAGGCCCGCTCGAGGGCCCGGCGCTGCCCCTCGGCACGCGGCGCGGTCAGGCCGAGGCTTCGGCCGTCGCTCGAGGCGGCGACGGACCGGATCACCGCGAGGATGCGGTCGCCGTCGCGCTCGGCGTCGTCCAGGCGCTTCAGGACGATGCAGCCGATGCCCTCGCCGAGAGCGATGCCGTCCGCCGCCGAGTCGAACGTGCGGCACCGGCCCGTGGGCGACAGCGCGTGGGTGGCCGCGAACAGCAGGTAGTCGTAGATGCCGTTGTGGAGGTCGGTGCCGCCGCACAGGACCATGTCGCTGGCCCCGGAGCTCAGCTCGCCGCACGCGGCGGACAGCGCCGCCATCGACGCCCCGCAGGCGGCGTCGACGGTGTAGTTGGCGCCGCCGAGGTCGAGTCGGTTGGCGATGCGACCGGCGATGACGTTGGCGAGCACGCCGGGGAACGAGTCCTCTGTCAGCCGGGGGATGTGTGTGAGCGCATCCGGGACCGTGCCCGTGAAGTGGGGCAGGGCCGCCCGGAAGCCGTAGGCCTGCGCCAGGTCGGTGCCGGTCTCGGCGCCGAAGACCACGGACGTGCGGGCGCGGTCGAACGGGCGGTCGGCGTAGCCGGCGTCGGCGAGGGCGGCGGACGCCACCTCGAGGCTGAGGAGCTGGTCGTTGCCGATGGAGGTGATCGACCGGGGCGGGATGCCGTAGCGCATCGGGTCGAACGGCACGTCGGGGAGGAAGCCGCCCCACTTCGACGGTGTCTTGACGCCTGCGTCGGTGAGCACTGCGTCGGGGTCGTAGTAGCGCTCGACGCTCCAGCGCTCGGCCGGCACCTCGGTGATGGCGTCCTCGCCGGCGACGATGTTGGCCCAGTACTGCTCGACCTCGACGGCTCCGGGGAAGACCCCGGCGGTGCCGATGACCGCGACGTCGACGGGGGCCGCGACCTCGGGCGGCCGATGACGCGCGCCGCCGAGGGCCTCGAGGATGCCTGCGGCACCGGCGCTGACGTCGTCGTGCAGGCGGCTGATCGAGGTCGCGGCGGCGCGCAGGGCGGCGACCTGGCCGATCATGAACATGCCCTCGCGGCGTTGCACGTCGGCGCCGACGTGGTCGAGCGCGTCGCCCTCCCGCACGACGCCCTTCGCCGCGATGCGCAGGCGGCCCAGGTTGAGTCCCTCGAGCTCGGTCCACAGGGCACGCACGTCGGTGCCGGCCGCCACCAGATCGGCCTTGCGCTTCTCGAACGCGTGCACGTACTCGCTCGCCACACATCGGGTGGCGTGACCGGGCGACGTCTCCAGCAGCACGGTGTCGGAGCAGGCCACCGCCGCCTCCTGGAAGGTGGGCGTGATCGCTCCGGTCTCGACCGCCTCGGTCGTCATCACGTAGGCGGTGCCCATGAGCACGCCGATGCTCGCGCCGCGCTCGACCAGCGGCACCGCGAGGGCGGCGACCATGGCCGCCGAGCGGGCGTCGTGGATACCCCCGGCGAAGAACACCTCGACCCCGTCGAGGTCGGGCTCGGCGAGCAGGCGATCCATCTGCCGCTGCCAGAGGGCGAAGCTCGACCGGGGCCCGACGTGCCCTCCGCACTCGCGCCCCTCGAACACGAACCGGCGGGCGCCGTCCTTCCAGAAGCGGTCGAGCAACCCGGGCGAGGGCACGTGGAGGAACGTGGCGATGCCCTCGGCCTCGAGGGGTGCCGCCTGGGACGGCCGCCCCCCGGCGATGAGCGCCACCGGCGGGCGGGCCTGGCGCACGGCGGCGAGCTGCTCGTCCCGCAGCTCGGGCGGCACGAAGCCGAGGACGCCCACGCCCCAGGGACGGTCGCCGACGGCGGCCGCGGTCTCGGCGAGCAGATCGCGGATCTCGTCGCCGCGCATCAGTGAGAGGGCCAGGAACGGCAACCCGCCGCCGCCCGCGACCGCGGCTGCGAACGCGCTGCGGTCGCTGACCCGGGTCATCGGGCCCTGGGCGACGGGGTAGGCCGTGCCGCGCGTGGCGGCCGTGCCGGCACCCGGGTCGAGCGGGCGTCGCTCGCAGGCGGCTGCGAGCTGGTGGTCGATGGCCGCCCGCAGGGCCTGCACGATGCCGCCGGCGGTCTTGTGGCGGCCGGCGAGCGCGCTCGCGAACGATCCGTCCTGGCCGACGGGGACCAGGTCGCCGTGCAGGTCGTCGGCGCCCAGCCGGGGTGCGACCTCGCCGGCGGCGGCGTCGGGTGCGGGCGCCGGCAGGTCGGGCCGCGCGTAGAGGCGGTGGCCGCCCACCACCACGGTCTCGCTGCCGTCCATGGCGGCGATCGCCGTGCGCACCGCCGTCGGCAACGTCGACTCGCGGGCCAGCGCGAGCTGAGCGTCGAGCACGACCCCCCGGGCACCGCCGGCGATGGCGGCGGCCGCGGTGTTCAGTCCGATGCCGCCCTGGAGCCACACGGGGAGCTCGACCGCCGCCACGATGCGCTGCAGCAGGACGAAGGCCGTCTCCTCGCCGATGCGCCCGCCCGCCTCGGAGCCCTTGGCCACGAGACCGTCGGCGCCTTCGGTCACCGCCGCCTGCGCCTCGGGCAGCGAGGTGACCTCGGCCAGCACCCGCCGCTCCGCCTCACGGTGCGGCCGTACGAGCGACGGGTCGGTGACGATCACCGTGTCCACGGCGCCGGGCAGCTCGCCGGGACCGAGCCCGGCCAGGGGCGTGACCCGCACGCCGAACGGGCCCGTGTGCCGAGCCTCGACCAGGGCCGCCTCCGTGAGCGCTCGGCTCGGATCGGTGCCCAGGTCGAGCACGCCGAGCGTCCCGGCACGGCACAGGCCGACGACGAGCCGGCCGTCGGGTCGGCTGCCGGGGGTGATCCCGACGATCAGTTCACGGTCGTGGTGGTGCGGACCCGATGTCACGATTCCCCCTCATGGTCGGGCTGGCTGTCGATCGGCCGGCGACCTCCTCGTCGCCGGGCTGCGCCCCGAGCTGCCCGGTCGCCGACGCTGGGCGGTGCGGTCCCACCGGTCTCCAGCGAAGGAGGTGGCGGCCGGGCAGCCGAGGGGGCCTGGCCGGCGACCCGCGAGTGCTCGCCCGCGGGTCGCACGGGCCGGTCAGGCGGTGCAGGTCGACTGGAACTCGGCGCCGGAGAACCGATCGGTGAGGAACTGGAGCGTGTCGTTCTGGCCCTGGTAGATGCCGAGGGCGTGCTCGGCGAGGAACAGGTCGAGCCACCGGACCTGCGCCCCACCCGCGCACCACGCGTCACGCAGGGTCGTGCCCTGGGTGTAGGGGATGATCTCGTCGAAGACCGCGTGGTACTGGAGCACGGGCACCTCGGGTGCGACGGACCCGAGCCGGTTCTCGTCCAGGCGGGCCTGCCAGTCGGGCTGCTCCAGCGGGTTGGTGGTGGTCAGGTTGTCGATGCTCTGGAAGCCGAGCGCGAGAAGCCCGTCGGCCAGGCACGCGTCCTGGTTCTGCTCGAGCAGCTGGCGACCGGTGTCGTTCAGGTAGCTGTCGAGGTCGAGCTCGGGGTACGCCGCGTCGAGCCCCACCGCCGCCATCGCGAGGAAGGCGAAGAAGAGGCCACCGTCGAGGGTGGTGCCCAGCTCCTCCGGGTCGGACGGCACGCCGCCCGCGACGACGCCGACGACGTTCAGCTCCGGTGCGTAGGTCGACTCGATCTCCGCGGCACGCGCGGCCGCCTGCCCGCCCTGCGAGTAGCCCACGATGCCGACGGGGGCGGACGGGCTCAGGTCCAGCTCGGGCACCTCGGTGGCGGCCCGCACGACGTCGAGCACCGCGTGGGCCTCGGCGTCGGCCACGATGTACGTGTGGGTGCCTGGCATGCCCAGGCCCTCGTAGTCGGTCACGGCGACCGCCCACCCCTTGGCCAGCAGCGCCTTGACGTGGTCGAGCTCGTAGTTGGTGCCGTTGGCCAACGACTTGGACGGCGCGCACTGGTCACCGAGGCCCTGCGTGCCCTGGGCGAGGGCCACGATGGGGCGATCGCCGGGCCCGGACCACGGGGCGTCCGGGGTGAAGACCGTTCCGGTCACCGCGTTCGCCTGGCCGGTGCCCGACCGCGAGCGGTACTGCACCGCGACCGCGGAGACATCGGAGCTGCCGGACAGGCTGCTCGGCGCTGTCTTGATGACCGTGCCTGGGGCGCCGGACGGATCGGTCGGCGGGTTGTAGAAGTCGGGCGGCGGCGCAGTGCACGCCGTGGTGGCGACGGCCATGGCCACGGTGGTGAGCACCGCGGCGAGGACGCGACGGCCTCTGGGCTGTGTCATCGGATGGATCCTCCCCCTCACGCCACGCGGCGCCGGCGGGTGTCAGCCGGTCACCGCGTCAGCTGTTCGATCGTCAACGGCACCACTTCGAGCCATTGCGATTTCGATCGATCGCCATTATGTGAGAGCCCTATTCGACAGTCAACGATTTTATTGACCCCATCGTCGATAAACCTCCGGGTTACCATCTGGTAAGTTGTTACACCGGCCGTGCAGGAATATGGTTGTCGCCGTGACGGCAGCTCCTGCAGAGTCGGCCAACGCCGAGCGCCCGACGCCGAAGCGCGTCCGTAAGAACCCCGACACCCGCCGCGCCGAGATCGTCGCCACCGCGCGCCAGGTCTTCGCCGCGACGGGTTATGCCGAATCCGGCCTGGCGGAGATCGCCGCCGCGGCCAACGTGTCCAAGGGCCTCCTGTACCACTACTTCCCCGAAGGACGCCCCCAGCTCTTCGTCAGCGTCATGCAGGGCCTGCTCGACGAGTTCCAGCTGCGCCTGCGCCAGGCCTCGAAGATGCCGTTCTCGCCTCGCACCCGCATGGAGCACCTGCTCGCCGCGCTGTTCGGGTTCTTCGACGAGAACCCGGCCGCCTACCGGCTCCTGTTCCGCGACCCGTGGGTGACCCACGACGACACGGTCGAGGCGTCCGCCATCGCGACGCGCGTGCAGATCGCCTCCGAGCTCGCGGGCCTCATGGCCGGATCGGGGCTGCCGGCCGACGACCTGGTCGCTGCCAGCACCGGCATGCTCGGCTTCGCGCTCGCCAACGTCGAGCTCTGCATCGGCGGTCAGGTCGACGCCGAGACGGCGTGGCGGGTCACCTGCGAGTACGCGACCTCACGATTCACTGACTAGGGGGCGCCGCCCGGTCGTCGTCAGCGGCGGGGTCCGAGCGACATCCGGATGAGCAACTCCATCGGCGCCTGACCCGGTGAGCAGACGCAGGCGAGGGACTCCGTCGGGGCCCGCCGCCACCTGCTCCGCCTGATCGTCGCCCGGCGCCTCGCCCACGCCGAGACGGGCGACCACGCGCGTGCCCTCGGCCGGCGCGCTCTCGATCGTCAGGGTGCCCTGCCCCAGCGCCGCGAACGACCGCATCGCACCGATGCCCGACTCGAACAGGGCCGCCGCCGGATCGAAGCCCACGCCGTCGTCGGCGACCACCACCTCGACCACCGAGCCATCGGCCCGGACCGCGATCTCGAGCATCGACGCGTCGCTGTGCCGCCAGACGTTGCGCACCGCCTCCTGGACGATGCGCAACACAATCGTCTCGGCCGCCCAGTCGAGCTCGACGTCGTCGGACACGTCGATGTCCTGCCGGGGGGCCGGCTGATCGCCGTACAACCCGTCGATGTAGGCCTCGATCGGTGCACGCAGGCTGGTGGAGCGCGGGCGGCCGACCTCGAGGGGCTGCACCGCCCGCATGAGCCGGCGCAGCGACTCGGCCTGCTCGCGCAGCTCGTCGCGCACCAGGGCCGAGGCGCCCGCGCCGACGGGGCCGAGCGCGCCGGTCTGCGCCAACGACACGAATGTCGAGTACGCCGACACGGCCTGCTCGTGGAGCTGGGCCGCGACCCGGTGGCGGTCGTCGTCGGTGCACTGCATGATCTGGGCCAGCAGCTCGCGCCGTGCGGCCGCCGCCCGCTCGACCTGCTGGTAGAGGCGGCGGGTCTCGCTCGCCGCCGCGAGCTGCCGCAGAGCGGCGAGCACGAGCAGCAGAGCCATCACCCCCAGCGAGTAGGGCGCCGCCCAGGCGTGCTGGTCGCGCAGTGCCACCGTCGTCACCAGCAGGGCCGGCAGCCCGACGAGCACCAGCCCGGCCGGCAGCCAGGCCCCCCGCACCTGGTCCTGGGGCGCCAGCCGATGGAGCCCCGGAGAGACCGTGTCGGGCACGAAGAGCGGGATGAGCAGCAGCATGCTCATGCACAG
>JAFGPU010000193.1 GCA_016936035.1 Acidimicrobiales bacterium | reverse complement strand
GCGCCCGTCGAGATCGCCCTGCCCGAGCCCGGCACCCTGGCGGGTCTGGCCGGCGACCGCGACAGCGACACCGCTGTGATGGCCTTCACCTCGTGGGCCCGCCCGACCGAGCTGTGGCGCTGGGCCCCGGCCACCCCGGGCGTCGCCGCCGGGTCGAGCGACCACGACACCCTGGGCGCCGCCACCGGGCCGAGCGACGAGCTGGTCCGCTGGAGCGCGCTGCCCGCCGCCGTCGACCCCGCCGACTACACCGTGGGCATCGACCGCTACCCCTCCACCGACGGCACCGAGATCACGCTGTTCACCCTGCGGCGCAGCGACGTCGTGCCCTCGCCGGCCACACCCACCCTGCTCACCGGCTACGGGGGCTTCGCCGTCACCATGAGCCCCGCCTACAGCCCCACCGCCGTGGCGGTGGCCGACGACGGCGGCGTGTTCGCCGTGGCCTGCGTCCGCGGCGGCGCCGAGCAGGGCGAGGACTGGCACCGGGCCGGCATGCGCGACCGCAAGCAGCAGGTGTTCGACGACTTCGCCGCGGCGGCCGACTGGCTGGTCGACCACGGGCGCACACGCCGCGATCGCCTGGCCGTTCGGGGCGGCAGCAACGGTGGGCTGCTGGTGGCCGCCACGCTCACGCAGCGCCCGGATCTGTGCCGCGCCGCCGTCTGCGCGGTGCCGCTCACCGACATGGTGCGGTTCCCGCGGTTCCTCATCGCCCAGCTGTGGACGCCCGAGTACGGCGACCCTGACGTCGCCGACGAGTTCGCCTGGCTGTGGGCCTACTCCCCGTACCACCGCGTGGTCGACGGCACCTGCTACCCCGCCACGCTGGTGCTGACGGGCGAGCACGACAGCCGGGTCGACCCGGCGCACGCCCGCAAGTTCGGGGCCGCGCTGGCGTGGGCCACGAGCTGTGCTGACGACCGCCCTGTCCTGGTGCGCGTCGAGCCGCGCGCCGGTCACGGGCAGGGCAAGCCCGCCTCGAAGCAGGCGGACGAGGCCGGCGACGTGCACACGTTCCTCCGCTGGCAGATCGGATTGGGGTCATGACCGACGAGGCCGACACGACAGGCCATGCCGCCGTCGCCTCCGGGCGCACCGTGTTCGACGACATCCGCGCCGCCTGCGCGACGGTCGCGATCGAGGCGAGCGCCGTCACCGTCGACATCGACGCCCTCGGCCGCCTGGCCGAGACGCTGGCCCCCGACGAGCCTCCCCTGCTCCCCGAGGAGCAGCCACGTGGCGACGACGAGTCGATGGCCACCGAGGTCGTCGTGTGGAACGCCGTCAACTTCGGGTCGGGGTGGTTCCCGGTGCTGCACAAGCGCGACGGGCTGTCGGGCGCCCGCAGCCTGGCCGAGTCGCTGGCCGACCATGTGGCGCAGGTCGGCGCGCCGACGGCCGAGTGGCTCGCCACGGTCGACGTGGCGACGTGCGCCGACCTGTTCGGCCAGCCCCATCCCGGTCCGGTCGACGACCTGCTGGCACTGTTCGCCGAGGCCTGGCGCGACCTGGGTGCGCTGCTCATCGACCACTACGACGGGTCGGCGGCGGCGCTGGTCGGCGCCGCCGGTGGATCGGCGGCCGCACTGGTCGGCACGCTCGGCGCCATGCCGCTCGCCCACGACGTCGCCCGGTACGGCCGGGACGACGACGCCATCGACGTGCCGTTCTACAAGCGGGCCCAGATCACGGTGTCGCACCTGGCCCGGGCCTTCCGCGGCGAGGGCCTCGGCCGGTTCCACGACGTCGACCGGCTCACCGCGTTCGCCGACAACCTGGTGCCGCACGTGCTGCGCATGGCGGGCGCCCTCGTCTACGGCGACGACCTGGCGGCGCGCATCGAGGCCGGCGAGCTGCTCGAACCGGGCAGCCCCGAGGAGGTCGAGATCCGGGCGTGCGGCCTGTACGCCGTCGAGGTGCTGGCGGCGCGCACCGGCCTGTCCGCCGCCGCCGTCGACCACCAGCTCTGGCAACGGGGGCAGGACCCGGAGATCAAGGCCGTCCCCCGCCACCGCTGCCGCTGCACCTGGTACTGAGCCGGACCGGTTCGGGGATAGCGTCCGCGACCATGGATGAGCACGCCAGGGCACCGGTCACCATCGCGGAGGTCACCGTCGGCGACGACCCCGCGGCCTGGCGGTCGATCGGGTTCGCCGTCGACGGCGACGGCACGTGCCGCGTCGGTGCGGTGCGCATCGGGCTGACCGGCGCCAGCGACGAGCGGGGGCGCGGCATCGTCGCCTGGTCGCTGGCCGGCGCCGAGCTGCCGGGCGACCGCCCCGACCGCCCCGACCGCCCCGACGGCCTCGACGGGTTGCCGACGGCAGCGGCGGCCACGGCGGGGCCGGGCGACGCTGGGGGCGCGGCACCACCGCACCCCAACGGGGCGACCCAGCTCGACCACCTCGTGGTCTTCACCCCCGACCTCGACCGCACCTCGGCCGCCATCGAGAGCATCGGGCTGCCGGCCCGGCGCACGCGCGAGGCCGGGCGCGGCCGGCTCCAGCGGTTCTTCCGGCTGGGCGAGGTGATCCTCGAGGTCGTGGGGCCGGCCGTACCGTCCGGCGACGGACCGGCCACCTTCTGGGGCCTGGCGTTCACCGTGGCCGACCTGGACGCGACCGCCGCGCTGCTCGCCGGCCGCGTCGGCGCGCCCAAGCCCGCCGTCCAGCCGGGGCGGCGCATCGCCACGTTGCGGGCGGACCGCACCGCCGGCGCCGAGCCGCCGCCCGACGCGGTGTCTGTGCCGGTGGCGTTCATGTCGGCCGGCGGGGCGGCCGCCCCGGGCGGCACCGACGGCGCACCCCGCTAGCCTGCCGACGCCATGCTCGACCACGTCTTCACCGATGCCATCGGAGCGCTCCGCGACTCGCTCGAGCGCGCCTTCCTCGAGCGCCAGGCGTTCGAGGAGCGTTTCCAGGTCGACGTGCTGCTCGGCGACGTCACGTGGGAGACCTCCTACGGGCTGCCCGGCGAGGGGCTGCCGCCCCGGGTGCAGGCCGATCTCACCCTCGACTGGCCCACGTGGGCGCAGACCGCCTACCGGTCCTGGTACATCGGCGAGCCCTTCAGCGACCCGCCCCGCATCGAGATCGAGCTGGTCATGCGGGTGCAACGCCTGGCCGAGGCACCCGACCCCCGGGTGGTGCTGGCGGTGCTTCCCGAGGCGAGCGCCGCCATCGGCTCGGAGCAGCTGGAACGGTCGGGCCCCACCATCGAGACCGTGTGCTCCGCCGACCTGAACGAGAGCGAGTTCGCCATCGAGGTGTCCTACGAGGGCAGCTACGAGCTCGACGAGGCCACGCTCGAGGACGGCACCATCCTCGACGACCACCTCAGCGCCATGGGCGGCTGGATCGCCGCCACCCTGGTCAGGCTGGGCGATCTCACCCTGCCGTTCCTGCCGCCGGTCGAGGAGGGCCACTGACGGCGGGAGCCGTCCGGCGTCACCGGTCGTCGAAGATGTGGATCTGCCCCGAGTAGCAGGCGACCCACACCCGCCCCGTCAGCGGATCGTAGGTGACGCCGATGGGGTGCTCGCCCGTGGACACCTCCTGCACCTCCACCATGTCGGCCGTCGTCACCTTCGACACGGTGGCCGACCCGTAGTTGACGACGTAGAGCGACTGGCCGTCTGCGGCGATGTCCATGCTGCGGGGCGCACTGCCGGTCGCCACCGTGGCGACCACCTCGCCGGTGCGGGTGTCGACCTTGGCGATGCGTCCGTCGCGGTTGAGCGTCACGTACAGGTAGGCGCCGTCGGGACCGATCACCACATGGCGGGGCCCGCCGCCCACGCCCTCGAAGCGGCCGACGGCGAACGACCCGAGGTCGACCGTGACGATGTCGGTGCCGCCCATGATGGCGATGTAGGCGGTGCGCCCGTCGGGGGACACCGCGATGCCCCGCGGGTAGGGGCCCAGCGGCACGCGTCGCACCTCGCGCCCGGTGGCGGCGTCGATGACGCTCAGGTCGTAGGTGCACCAGTTGGTCACCAGCACGTGACGGCCGTCGGGCGTCGTCGCCACGTACTTGGGCACGGAGCCGACGGAGATGACCTGGTCGATCGCATGGCTGGCCACGTCGATGCGGTAGACGAAGCTGCTGTCGAACCCGCTCTCGGGCGAGCACTCGTCGTCGCCCGGGTTGGCGAACCCGGGCCCGTACATCGAGTAGTTGGACACGTAGGCGGTGGTGCGGTCGGGCGAGAACGCCAGCTCGACCGGCCCGCCCCGGACGGTGCCGGGCGGGTGGTCGTCGATGCCGAACGACGCCAGGTCGACCTCGTCGGAGATGGTCGCCAGGTGGTCGCCGTCGGCGTCGAAGGCGGTGACGCTGTGGTTGTAGATCATGTTCTGCGCGTAGACGACGCCGGTGCCCGAGGCGACGATCGACTTGGGCGACAGCGGACCGGTCTCGGCGGTGGCCGTGATCACGCGGTGCTCGGCCAGCCGCAACCCCGCCGACGGCGGTCGGGGCGGTGGCGTCGTGGTCGTGGCCGAGCCGGCGCCGGGGGTCGGCAGTGCCGCGCCGGCCGGCGACTTGCCGGCTTGGCCGGCCCCCTCGGCGCCCTCCTCGACGCCGGAGCGCTCGACGAACACCGCACCAGCGAGGACGAGGACGCTCACGGCCCCGACGATCCCCAGCCTGACTCCACTCATCGCGTTGATCGTGCCACGATGTGTGTGGTCGATGGTGGAACTGCGCGGGTGGGCGGCAGACTTCGGCCCTCGTCGACGATCGCCACTAGCGTCGCCGCAATGACCGACGTGCTGGGCCTCGACGTCTCCGACCGGGTCGCGACGGTCACCCTCGACCGTCCGGCGGCCCGCAACGCGCTCGACCGCGAGCTGCGACGCGCCTTGCGTCGCACGATGCACGATCTCGACGGCGACGACAGCGTCGACGTGGTGATCCTCACGGGGGCCGACCCCGCCTTCTGCGCCGGGCTCGACCTCAAGGAGCTCGCGTCCACGACCGGGGCCTCCATCGAGGCGCTGGCCGTCGAGGCGTCGTCGCCGCAGCAGCAGGGACCGTTCCCGCCCATCGGCAAGCCGGTGATCGGCGCCGTCAACGGCGCGGCCATCACCGGTGGGTTCGAGCTGGCGCTGCGCTGCGACCTGCTCGTCGCGTCGGAGCGGGCGGCGTTCGCCGACACCCACGCCCGCGTCGGCATCATGCCCGGCTGGGGTCTGACGGTCCTGCTGCCGCAGGCCATCGGCGTGCGGCGTGCCCGCGAGATGTCGGCCACCGGCAACTTCGTCGACGCCGAGACCGCGCGGGCGTGGGGCCTGGTCAACCACGTCGTGCCCCACGACGAGCTGCTGCCCTACTGCCGGCGACTGGCTGCCGACATCGTGTCCAACGACCAGCGCGCCGTCCGTCGCATCCTGCGCACCTACGCCGACGGCGCCCTGGTCAGCGCCGGCGAGGCCTGGCAGCTCGAGGCGACCGTCGCCCGCGACTGGCAGGGCGGCGGGCTCGATCCCGACGCCATCAGGGCCCGCCGGGCCGCGGTGACCGAGCGGGGCCGCTCACAGGTCTGACCGAGCTGAGCAGGTCGGACGGCGGGGGGATCGGCATGTCGTCGGCACCGGGCACGATGCGCTCCGGCGATCACGCGCGCGCTGCGGGCGTCGACCGTCCCGCGGCATCCAGCACACCCGGCGCCGACCGTGCCCGACTGGGCTACGTGCCGGGCCTCGACGGGTTGCGGGCGCTGGCGCTCGCGGCCGTCCTCGCCTTCCACCAGGGCTTCGACTGGGCCAGCGGCGGGTTCCTCGGAGTGTCGAGCTTCTTCACCCTGTCCGGGTTCCTCATCACGGTGCTGGCCCTGGGCGAGTGGTCCACATCGGGACGGCTGTCGTGGCGGCGGTTCTGGGAGCGACGTGCCCGCCGCCTGCTTCCGGCGGCGCTGGCGACGATCGCCGGAATCGCGCTGGTGCAGGCGACGCTCGAGATCGGCTCGTCGACGACGTTCCGCGGCGACCTGCTGGCCGCGCTCGCGTATGTGGCCAACTGGCGGTTCATCGCCGCATCGGGCGACTACGCCCTGCTGTTCTCCGACCCGTCACCGGTGGCCCACACGTGGTCACTCGCGATCGAGGAGCAGTTCTACCTGGGCTTTCCGCTCGGCTTCGGCGGGCTCATGGCGCTGGCCCGCCTCCTCGGCGGCCGGCGCTCGGTCGCGGCCGGCGGGTGGGCGGGCGTGGCACTCGCATCGTTCGCGGCTGCGTGGGCGATGTCCGGCTCGGGCGACAACAGCGGCGCCGTCTACTACGCGACCTTCACCCGGGCGGGCGAGTTGCTCGCGGGCGTGGTGCTCGCCTTCGGGTTCGTGGCCGCCCGGGACCGGGAGCGCTCGGGGGCGCCGGTCCGCCCGTGGGCCCACCGCACCCTCGCGGTCGCCGGGACCGCAGCGCTCGTCGGCCTGCTGGCGCTGTGGCACTCCACCTCGCTGGCATCCGCAGACCTGTTCCGGGGCCGCACGGCGGTCAACGCGACGTTGACCGCGGTGGTCATCCTGGCGGTCACCACCGGCGGACCGGCCGCCCGTGTCCTCGGCGCCCGCCCCCTCCGGGCGATCGGGAAGGTCAGCTACGGGGCGTACCTGTACCACTGGCCGATCTTCCTGGTGCTCGACGCCGAACGCACCGGCATCGGCCATCCGGTGCGCCTGTTCGTCGCCCGCGTCACCGTCACGCTGGCCGTCGCCGCCCTGTCGTACGCCGTGATCGAATCGCCGGTGCGGTTCCGGGTGCGGGTGCCGCGACCCCGGCTGGCCGCCGGGCTCGCCGTGACGGCCGGTGCGGTGGTGCTGCTGGTCACCGTGCTGCCTGTGCACACACCGGCTCGTGCCGGTGTCGGCCCGGGCGATCAGGCGATGGGCTGGACGGTCGACGCCACGGTGGCCGAACCGATCGACGTGCTGCTCATCGGCGACTCGGTGGCGTGGTCGCTCGGCCCGGCCTTCTCGTCGTGGAACAAGCGCGAGCCGGTCGACCAGGTGGCGGTCGAGGCCCACACGCCGTTCGGGTGCCCGCTCGGCGGCGCCGCGACGGCGTTGCGGGTGTGGGGCCGGCCGTGGGGCCTGCCCGGTGACTGCAACCGCTGGCACGACCAGCTGCCCGACATCCTGGCCCGGGCCGAGCCCGACGTCATCGTGTTCACCTCCGGGGTCTTCGAGCTGGGCGAGCGTGAGTTCGCCGGCGACTGGTACCACCTGGGAGACCCGGTGTTCGACCGGTGGTTCACCGGCGAAGTCACGGCGATCGCCGACCTGCTCGCCGCGACCGGCGCACCGGTCGTCTGGCCGACCCACCCGCACGTGCGGCTCGACGATCCCGACGACCCCACCGTCGCCTGGTCGGACCTGGGCGAGAACGATCCGGACCGCGTCGACCGGCTCAACGAGATCGTGTCCGAGGTGGTCGGCGACCGGCCGGGCTTCCACCGCATCGAGCTCGACCGGTGGACCGAGGAGCTGCCGGGAGGCGAGTTCGGCGACCGGATGCGGGACGGCGTGCACTACTCGTGGGCTGCGGCTCCGCTCGTCGCCGACTGGCTCGTCCCCCAAGTGATCGCGAGCGCGTCGACCACCTGACGCGGTCGTCTCTTCGCGGTCAGCGCTTGACCGGGGGAGGTCGCTGCGGAATCGTTCTGCCGACAACGTCCTCCTCTCCCCCTGTGAGGTCGTCATGGCCAAGCGACCAGCACGCTGGCTCGCCGCAGTGCTCTGTGCGCTGACGATCACCGCCGCCGGTTCGTGTCACAAGCCGCCCAGCGCGGAGACCCGGAGCTACTACATGGGCCGTGCCGGCGTGAACGACGCCGCCCTGCTGGGATGCTTCAATGCCGACAAGTCCGGCCGGCTGACGCTGTTCTTCGGTGCGCCCACCACAGTGGGGGGCAGCTACGGCGCGACCCTCTGGGGCGCACGGGACCTCACGGTCTCCCAGATCGGTGAGCGCATCAAGAGCGTGGTGCGCGGCTTCGCCTACTGCCGGCAGAACTCGAGCCACCGGTTGCTGATCGGCGTAGGCACCAGCAACAGCGCCATCGACGGGCGGTCGGACGCGTGGCTGCGAGCCCACGGCGCCGCGTGGGCGCGGGGCGTGCGGGACGTCGCGGCGTGGGCCGACGCCAACTTCCCGGGCCACGCCCAGATCTACGCGGCCTGGGACTTCGAGCCGTCGTGGTCGACGTACGGCAAGGCCGAGATGTGGATGCGGGGCTACGACACCACGTCGGGCCGGCGGTTGCTCTTCGCCAACGCGTCGGCGGACGGCTGCCCGACCGCCTCGGCCAGCAACGGGCCCTGCAACAACGGCTGGAACCAGCACCGGGTCTGGCACCTGGCCTGGGAGCACGACCCGTCCCTGCCCATCCCCCAGATCTACACCACCAGCGGCAACCAGGCGCGCCAGTGGCAGCTCATCGACCTGTGGTCGACGACGGCGGTGGGCGACGGCATGTACTTCTACGGCTCGATGACCCAGTGGGGCGCGTGCCAGCAGGTCGGCGGGTGCGCGGGCGTCGACAACACGCCGCACCAGGGCAACGACCAGCTCCGCAACTGGTTGAACAGCGACTCGCGCACGGCGCAGGGCGACGTCCCGACCATGACCGACATGAACTGGAACAGCTGATCATGACCACCGACGACACTCCGACACCCACGTTGCCGGGCCCGCGCCGGTCGACACGCCGGCGGGTCCTGCTCGCGGCCCTGGTGCTGGTCGCCGTGGCCGCCTCGTCGGCCGCGAGCGCGGCACTGAGCGAGCCGCCGCCCGTCGAGATGGAGCAGCAGCTCCGAGACGAGATCGATGCCATGGTCGCGAGCGGCGTCCCGGCGGACAGCCCGAAGGTCGAGATGCTCGAGGATGCGCTCGACCGGCTCGAACAGGGTGCCGGCGAACCGGCACGGCCGGAACCGGGTGTCGACACCGGCCGGGTGCTGGCCGACGCTCGCTCCGCGGAGGCCGCCGAGGACGCCCGGGCCCGCGCCGCGGCCGGCGATCCGTCTGCGACCGTCCCCGACGACGGGACGTGGGAGTCGGGCACCGTGCTGTGCGAACCGGTCCCCCACCTGCTGAGCGCGGACGAGATCGCCGGCGCCACGTGCCTGAGCGTGCCCCAGCCGGACGGCACCAGCCGCTACGTCGCCGTCGGCCCCGACGGCACCGTCCGCACCGTGCAGTTCGGCCACGACGGCGACGTCCGGCGACTCGACGACACCGCCCTCGCGGCACCGCCCGCCCCCGGCACGGAGATGTCCCCCACCGCCCGCGGCGAGCTGCGCGTGGAACCCCCGGGCCGAGCGCCCGAGACGGTCCCGGTGCCCTGAGCGGTCAGGAGGACTCCTGGATCCGCGGCCCCGCCGACCGTACGGCACCCGTACCGTGACACGCCGCGGTCACCGGGGGGCGACGACCGCCCCTCATCCACCGGCGTGGTGGTCGACGATCTTGCCGAGGAGGCGCACCAGCTCGGCTCGCTCGTCGGTCGACAGCGGCGCGAGCAGGTCGCGCTGGGCCCCGTTCACGATGTCGTCGAGCGCCTGCAGGTGCCGGTGACCTGCGGGAGTGATGGTGACGACGTTGCGCCGCCGGTCCGTCGCATCCGGCTGCCGGCTGACCGACCCCTGAGCAGTCAGATCGTTGACGACCGCGACCATGTCGCTGCGGTCGATGCCGCTGCGGCGCCCGAGCGCTGCCTGGCTCGCGGGCCCGAACTCGTCGAGCGCGGCGAGCACGGAGTAGTGGTAGCGCTGCGCGCCGACGGCCCGCAGACCCTCGCTGACGAGGTGCTGGGCCGGCCGCGCGGACTGGTTGAGCAACCAGCTCGGCAACGCCCGCAACCGGGCCGGGGCGGATGCGCTCTCCATGACGTCTCACGCTAACGGGTTGTTGGTGCTACCAACGGGCGTTATCGTTGGTCTCCCCAACGTTGGGATTCCCAACGCCTAGCGAGGAGAGACCATGACCATCTCCGAAACCCGACCGGGCCCCGACGCCCGCCACCAGCTCGGCGACCTCGTCGACCGCGACGCGATCACCGCCCTCGTGCACCGCCTCGGCGCCTGCATGGACGAGGGACGCTTCGACGGCCTCCGCACGATCTTCACCGGCGACGCCACCGCCAGCACCCCCGGAGGCCGCGCCGACGGGCTCGACGCCGTCGTCGCCCAGGCCGCACGCAACCACTCGGCCGACGACCGCATCCAGCACGTCATCACCGACGTCGTCGTCGACCTCGACGGCGACACCGCCACCGTGCGGGCCAACCTGGTCGTCACGTTCGCCCGCGGCGCCGGCCTGCCGGCGCCGCGGCGCCAGCTCGGCGAGGTGTACCGCTTCACGGCGCGCCGGACGCCCGCCGGCTGGCGACTGGCCAGCGTCGAGACCACCCCGGTGTGGCAGGTCTGGCCCACCACGCCGTAGATCCCGGGCCGATCGTTCCGGCTCGTGCCCAGGGCACGAGCCGGAACGATCCGAGGACAGGCCCGCGTGTCCGGCGGTGGTGGCCACCGGCACCGCCGGACACGTCCGGTCCGAGGCGCCCCTCACCCTCTCGTTTCACCTCGCTCCGAAAGTTGCGAGAGGAAACCATCGGCCCGCCACCGGGGCTGGCACACTGCGGGTGTGTCACCTGCCGCGCTGCTCCCCCACCTGCGCCGGGCCCGCGACCTGGCCGACCGGCGGTACGCCGACCCCCTCGACCTCGGCTCGCTGGCCGCCGCTGCCAACGTGTCGAAGTACCACTTCAGCCGCTGCTTCGCCGACACCTACGGCGAGACGCCGATGCGCTACCTCACGCGGCGCCGCATCGAGCGCGCCCAGGACCTGCTGCGGTCGGCCAACCTGACCGTGACCGAGGTGTGCATGATGGTCGGCTTCTCCAGCCTCGGCTCGTTCTCGTCGCGCTTCACGGAGCTGGTGGGCGAGTCCCCGACCGCGTACCGCGACCGGTGGGTCGCCCGGGGCGGCCCCCGCATCCCCGGGTGCTTCCTGTTCATGCGGGGCGTCGACCGGTGGCCCGGCGGGACGACGGCGGGAGAGCAATCTGGGAGAAGCGACCAGCCCGGGTGATCCGTACGGTGCCGGCCATGATCACCAACGTTTCACTCGTCACCGTATGGGTCACCGACCAGGACGAGGCCAAGGCCTTCTACGTCGACAAGCTCGGCTTCGTCGAGCACACCGACATCACCATGGGCGACGGCTACCGCTGGGTGTCGGTCGCCCACCCCGACCACCCGGAGCTGGAGCTCACGCTCATGAAGCCCGGACCGCCGCTCGACGACGAGGACGCCGCCGCGTTCCGCCGCATGCTGGGCAAGGGCTCGCTCGGCGCCGTCGGACTGGCCACCGACGACTGCCGCAAGACCTACGACGAGCTGACCGCCAAGGGCGTCGAGTCCATCCAGGAGCCCGCCGACCGCCCGTACGGCGTCGAGGCCGTCATCCGGGACAACTCCGGCAACTGGCTCGTGCTCGTCGAGCCGAGGCCCTTCGACGGCGGCGAGTTCGGGCCCGACGCGTCGGGGTCGAGCGGTTCCGGCGGAGCGCCGGAGTCCGTACGCTGACCCGCATGCTCGACGAGAAGATCCGACATCTGGCCACGCAGGGCAGGAACTTCGCCGCGGTCACCACGCTCATGCCCGACGGCACACCGCAGACGACACCGCTGTGGATCGACGCCGACGGTGAGCACCTGCTGCTCAACACCGAGGTGCACCGCCAGAAGTACCGCAACCTCAGCCGCGACCCCCGGGTGACGGTGACCATCATCGACGCCGCCAACCCCTACGTGTACGCCGAGGTGCGCGGCGAGGTGGTCGAGACGGTCACGGGCCCCGAGGCCCGCGCCCACATCGACCAGCTCTCGCAGAAGTACACCGGCAACGACTACGGCAACCCGATCCAGTCGGAGCGGGTCATCGTGAAGGTGGCCCCGTCCCGCCAGTACGCCCGCTGACGACGGGCGCGCGGCTCAGGACAGCAGCGTCGACAGCGGCACGTCCGGGCGGGCGCCGATGTGGCTGATCACCTCGGCGGCCGCCAGCGTGCCCAGCTCGCCGCACCGCGCCAGCGGCAGGCCGCTGGTGTAGCCGTACAGGAAGCCGGACGCGTAGAGATCGCCGGCGCCGGTGGTGTCGACCACGTCGACCGGCCGGGCGGGGATCTCGTGGGTCTCGGCGCCGGCGACCACGATCGAGCCCTTCTCCGAGAGCGTGATGCAGGCGACCGCCACCTCTGCCCGGGCGCGCTCGACCGCCGCCCCCACCTCGTCGCACCCCCACAGCGCGCAGGCCTCGGCCTCGTTGGCGAACAGGATGTCGACGCGCTCGCGCACGAGCGGGACGAAGTCGTCGTGGTGCCGCTCGACGCAGAACAGGTCGGACAGCGTGAGGGCCACCTTGCGGCCGGCGTCCCGGGCGTACTTCGAGGCCACCCAGTAGGCCTCCTTCGACTCGGGCCGGTCGAACAGGTAGCCCTCGAGGAACGTGACCTGCGCGGAGCGGACCAGGTCGGGATCGACGTCGTCCGGGCCGAACAGCGCCGACGCGCCGAGGCACGTGTTCATCGTGCGGTGGGCGTCGGGCGTGACCACGATGAGGCACCGGCCGGTCGACGGCCCGTCGCTCGCCGGCTTGTTGTCGAACGTGACCCCCTGGGCCCGCAGATCGTGGGCGAACACGGCACCGAGCTGGTCGTCGTAGACCCGGCCCATGTAGGCGGCCCGCGCCCCGAAGCTCGCCACCCCGGCGATGGTGTTGGCCGCCGAGCCACCGGACATCTCGATGCCCGGGCCCATGGCCTGGTACAGCTGCTCGGCGCGGTCGGGCTCGATCAGGGTCATGGCGCTCTTCACGAGCCCCTGCGCGGCGACGAACTCGTCGGTCTCGTGGGAGAGCACGTCGACCAGCGCATTGCCGATGCCGACCACATCGAGCGTGGCGTCTGCAGTCATATCCGGGCGAGGCTAGCCGAGGCCGGCTCGACGATTTCAGCCGGACCGTCAGCGAACACACGCGGACACGGGCGCAGCTCGTGGGTACGGTGCAGCCCGTGTCGACATCCGAGAACCCGCACCGGCTGCCCCGCACCGTCGTCCCCCGTCACTACGACCTGACCCTCGAGCCCGATCTGGCCGGCGCCACCTTCGCGGGGTCCGAGACCATCACCGTCGACGTCGCCGAGGCCACCGCGGAGGTGGTGCTCAACGCCGTCGAGCTCGACATCGACGACGCCGTGGCCGAGGTCGCGGGCGAGCGCCTCGCGGCGTCGGTCGCGCTCGACGAGGAGGG
>JAFGPU010000192.1 GCA_016936035.1 Acidimicrobiales bacterium | reverse complement strand
TCGACAACGGGTCCACGGACGGCACCGCGGCGCTGGCCCGCGCCTGGTGCGAGCACGACCCCGACCGTCGGCGCATGGTGAGCGAGCCGGTCGCCGGCCTGTCGCGCGCCCGCAACCGGGGCGTCGCCGCGGCCCGAGGCGACGTCGTGCTGTTCATCGACGACGATGCCCTCGCCCCCCGCGGTTGGGCGGCCGCCCACCTGGTTGCCTACGACCGCGACCCGGACGTCGTCGGCGTCGGCGGGCCGGTTGTGCTGCGGTGGCCGGACGGCCGGCCGTCCTGGCTCGCCCCTCGACTCGAGCACTGGTTCAGCGCCCTCGACCACGGTGACGTCCCGACGGCGTTCCCGCCGCCACACGGGCCCTACGGCACGAACATGTCGCTGCGGCGCGCCGCGTTCACGGCGGCCGGTGGCTTCGACGAGCGGCTGGGACGCCGGGGCCGCAGCCTGGTGTCGAGCGAGGAGGCCGACCTGTTCGCACGGGTGTGGGCGACCGGTGGCCGCGTCGCCTACGAGCCCGCGGCGCTCGTCCTGCACGGCGTCGGTGGCGACCGCCTCCGCCGCCGGTGGGTGCTGCGCCGCGGCTGGGCCCAGGGGCGCAGCAACGCCCGGCGCCTCGTGCTCGACGGCGCGATGGACGGCAGCGCGTTGACTACGGTGTGCCGGGCAGAGGCGGGCACGGCGGTCCGGGGCATCGGCGAGGTCCTGCGGTCGGTCGCGGCAGCAGATCAGGCGGCGGTCCTCGACGAGGTGGCTCGCCGCTCGGGTCACGCGGCTGCGGCGGTCGAGCTCGTCTGGCTCCGTGTGCGCGACGGCGCGGGGGGTCGTTCATCGGGCCGGTCGGTGGCGGTCGGCTCATCGGCCGGGCAGAGCTAGGGCACAGGGCAGGAGACAGGGTGGGATACCAGCTGGGGGTCGACCTCGGAACCACGTACACGGCTGCGGCCGTCATGCGTGACGGGCGCGCCGAGGTGGCGACCCTGGGGACGCGCACGCTCGAGATCCCGTCGGTGGTGCTGCTGCGCGACGACGGCGAGCTGCTGATCGGCGAAGCGGCCGAGCGGCGCAGCCAGACCGAGCCTGACCGGTTCGCCCGCGAGTTCAAGCGGCGGATGGGCGATCCCACGCCCATCCTGCTCGGCGGCAGCCCGTTCTCGGCCCACGCCCTCACCGCCCGCCTGCTGCGGGCGGTGGTCAAGGTGGTCGCCGACCGCGAAGGTGGCACACCCGACCACATCGTGGTCACCTGCCCGGCCAACTGGGGCGACTACAAGCGCGACCTGCTCGACCAGGCGGTCCACCAGGCCGACGTCGGCCGCGTCAGCGTCGCCACCGAGCCGGAGGCGGCCGCCGTGCACTACGCGTCCACCACCCGGGTGTCGCCCGGCGAGATCGTGGCCGTGTACGACCTCGGCGGCGGCACCTTCGACGCCGCAATCCTCCGCAACACCGGTGACGGCTTCGAGCTGCTGGGCGACCCCCGGGGCATCGAGCAGCTGGGCGGGGTGTACTTCGACGAGGCGGTGTTCGCATGGGTCGTCGACCAGATGGCCGACGCCTTCGCCCAGCTCGACCCCGATGACCCCGGCGCCATGGCCGCAGTGGCGCGGCTCCGGCGCGACTGCGTCGACGCCAAGGAGTCGCTGTCGTGGGACACCGACACCGCCATCCCCGTGGCGCTGCCCAACCAGCGCACCGAGATCCGGTTGACCCGCAGCGAGCTCGAGGAGATGATCCGGCCCACGCTGGCCGACACGCTCGAGGCGGTCCATCGGTCGCTGTCGTCCGCCGGCGTCCGGACGGACGAGCTGAAGTCGGTGCTGCTGGTGGGGGGATCGTCGCGCATCCCGCTCGTCGGCCAGATGTTGGTGGCCGACCTCGGGCGGCCCGTCGCCATCGACGTCCACCCCAAGCACGCCGTGGCCCTCGGCGCCGCCCACCTGGCGGCCGCCGACGTCGGAGCCATCGCCCGCCCGGCCGACGCGCCGGCCGCCACCCTCGAGCCGACCCAGGTCACCCGGGCGGGCCGCACCACCGTCACCAGTCCCGCCGGGGTCGACCGGCCGCCGGTCACGCCAGGCGTTCCCGACGCCGGGTTCGCCGACGGGGGCGGCAACGGCGACGACGGCGGCGACGGCCGGAGCGACAGCCGGGGCGACGGCGACCAGGCGGCGCGGCTGCCGCGCGCCGGTGACGCCACCGCCACTCGCCACGCCCTCCGGCCGGCAGGGCGTCCCGACGGTGGGGGTGGCGGCCCCCGCAACCCGACGGTGCTCGTGGGTGCGGCGGTCGCGGCGGTGGTCGTGGCCGCCGTCGTCGGCGTGCTCGGGTTGCGTGGTGCAG
Organism: Acidimicrobiales bacterium; assembly: GCA_016936035.1. Taxonomy (GTDB): domain Bacteria; phylum Actinomycetota; class Acidimicrobiia; order Acidimicrobiales; family VFJN01; genus ZC4RG19. The sequence goes on along the minus strand of JAFGPU010000192.1, from coordinate 11,365 downwards.
GCGGTGACGACCCCGACCGTGACCCCGACGGACCCGTCACGACCACCACCGATGGCTCGGACCCCGGACTGCCCCCCGACCTGCCGGCCGGCGAGCCCCTGGCGACGACCACCATCGCCTACACGCAGGTCGACGGCACGTTCTGGAACGTGTGGCTGGTCGAATCGGACGGATCGGACCCGCGACCCCTGACCCGCGAGACCGAGGACAAGGCACGGCTCCCGGTGATGTCGCCCGATCGCACCTCGGTGGCGTTCTCGGTCCAGACGGCCGGCGGCTGGGAGCTGCGGGTCATCGACAGCGGCGGGCAGGGCGACCGCACCGTGTCGTCGGACATCGTCGCCGACGCGCGCGCCACGTGGTCGCCCGACGGCACGCGCCTGGCCTTCGTGGGCGACCGCGACGGCCCGGCCGACATCTACGTGCTCGACCTCACCACCGACGAGATCACCAACCTGACCAACTCACCGGAGGACGAGGGCGACCCGGCGTGGTCACCCGACGGCGAGTCGATCGCCTACTGGAGCCTGGTCACGGGCAACCAGGACATCTTCACCGTCCCCGCAGAGGGCGGCACCCCGACGCAACTCACCCAGCAGCCCGGCGACGACGCCGACCCCGCCTGGCACCCCGCGTCGTCGTCGCTCGCGTTCGCGTCCGATCGCGGCGGCGACTGGGACATCTACGTGATGGACCCCGACGGTCGCGACCAACGCCAGCTCACCGACGACCCGGCCGACGACCAGGACCCCGCCTGGTCGCCTGATGGTGCCTTCGTGGCGTTCGAGTCCAAGCGGGACAGCACCGACCGCGTCGACGACGACTGGGCCGAGATCTACGTCATGCTGCCCGACGGCCGCGACCAGCGGCGGGTGACCCAGCGGGACGGCTTCGACGCCCACCCGGCGTGGGGCCTCGCGCCGCGGTGAGCGGCACACCGCGTCCAGCCCGGCCGTCGCTGAGCGTGTGCTGCATGACGGCCGACCCTCCGGCCCAGGTGGCCGCCATGCTGGCCGCGCTGCGCCCGGTCGCTGACGAGATCGTGGTCGCGGTCGACAGCCGGGTCGACGTCGCCCTCCTCGGCGCGTACGACCCGGTGGTCGACCGGGTGGTGCGTTTCGACTTCCGCCCACCGGTCGACCGGCCGCGGGCGTGGCTCGCGAGCCAGTGCTCGGGCGACTGGGTCCTGTCGATCGACGGCGACGAGGTGCCCAGCCGTGCACTCGTCGAGGCGTTGCCCCGGCTGGTCGCGGCCCGCGACGTCGTGCAGTACTGGCTGCCCCGCCGCTGGCTGTTCCCGACACCGACCACGTGGCTGACCGAGTCGCCCTGGTGGCCCGACTTCCAGGTGCGGTTGCTGCGCAACGGGGGCACGTTGGCATCACGCGCCGAGCTGCACGCCGGGTTCGTCGCGATGCTGCCCTCGCGCCACGTCGACGCTCCGCTGTACCACCTCGACTGCGTCGTCAACGATGCCGCCACCCGCGCGGCCAAGGTCGAGCGGTACGAGACCGAGCTGCCCGGACGGTCGGCGTACGGCGGCGGCGATCTCAACGAGGTGATGTACCGACCCGAGCGGTGGTCGTGTGCACCGGTCCGTGCTGTCCCCGCCGCCGACCGCGGGGTGCTCGACGCGGTGCTGGCCGCACGGGCCGGCGCGGTCGACGGGCACGCGCCACCTCGCCCCCCGAGCCGTCCGGTCGAGCTCGTCGCCGCCGCCGACATCGACGCCGCAGCCTCGTGCGCCGCGCTGGCTGCCGGCGACTACGCGGTCGGCCTCGAGCTGTTCGAGGGTGCCGGTGGTGACCTGCGCCTCGCGCCCGCCGAGGTCCGTCCGCTCTACGTGACCGTCGAGAACCGGGGGCGCGCCCGCTGGCGCTGGGGCCTCGAGCAGCAACCCGAGATCCGGGTCAGCTACCACTGGCGCGCACCGGACGGGGAGATGGTCGCCTACGAGGGTCTGCGCAGCCCGTTGCCATGCCCGATCGACCCCGGAGACAGCGCCATCGTGCCCGTGTGGGTCGAGGCGCCGAGCGCCACGGGTCGCTACCGCCTGGAGATCGATCTCGTGCACGAGCACGTCCGCTGGTTCGAGTCGCCGCTCGTCGTCGAGGTCGTGGTCGCCGAGCGGGCACCCGCCACCCCGACAACGGACGCGACCACGCCGACCGCCCCGACCGCCCCGACGATCGTCCCGGAGGACCAGCGGTGCTGATCACCACCATCGTGGCCCGCAACTACCTGGCCCAGGCGCGCGTGCTGGCCCGGTCGTTCCTCGATCACCACCCCGACGGCCGGGTCGTCGCACTGGTCATCGACGCACCGGGCGAGGGACTGCGCGACGACGAGCCGTTCGACGTGTTGACCCCGGAGGCCGTGTTCGCGTCCGGCGATCGGCGCGAGCTCCGGCACATGGCGACGATCTACAACGTCATGGAGCTGGCGACCGCGCTCAAGCCGTTCCTCCTCCGGCACCTCGTCACGGTGGACGGGGCGGCGTCCGTGACCTACCTCGATCCCGACATCGAGGTGTTCGGCCCGCTCGACGACGTCGCCGTGGCGGCCGAGCACAGCGGCGTCGTGCTGACCCCGCACCGGCTGGCACCCGTCCCCGCCGACGGGCGCCAGCCCGACGAACAGGTCTTCGCCCAGGCGGGCGCCTACAACCTCGGGTTCGTAGCCGTGTCCGCGGCCGCCTCGCCGTTCCTCGACTGGTGGGCGGACCGCTGCCGCCGCGACTGCATCCACGCGGTGCCCGAGGGGTTGTTCGTCGACCAGCGCTGGGTCGATGTCGGCGCCGCCTACTTCGCCCCCCACGTCCTGCGGGACCCCGGCTACAACGTGGCGTACTGGAACCTCGACGAGCGGCCGGTGGCCGGCGGTCCGGCGGACGCGACGGCGGGGGGCTCGCCGCTGCGGTTCCTGCACTACAGCGGGTACGACCCCGACGCCCCGCACGCGCTGACCCGCTACCACTCCGGCCAGCCCCGGGTTCTCCTGTCGGAGCGACCGGCCCTGCGGCGCCTGTGCGATCGCTACGCCGAGCGCCTGGTCGCCGAGGGGTGGCACGACTGCCGCAAGCTCGACTACGGGCGCGCGCAGGCGGCCAACGGCATGGTGATCGACGGTCTGATGCGCCGCGTCTACCGCCAGGAGCTGCTGCGGCGCGAGCGCACGCGCGAGCACGACATCGGCGCCGCCGACGAGCTGCCGGACGTCTACGACCCGGCCCAGGTCGAGGCGTTCGTCGAGATGCTGCGGTCGCCGTTCCCGGGCAGTCCGGCGCCCCGCATCCCCCGGTACCTGCACGCGCTGCACCACAGCCGGCCCGACATCCAGGCGGCCTGCCCGGACCTCACGGGGCTGGCCGGCAACCACTACCTCGCGTGGATCCGCGAGGCCGGCCAGCGCGACCTCGGCCTGCCACCGGAGGTGATCCCGGCGGCCGACGACATCGAGGCTGGACCCGAGGACGCGACGACGGCGTCGCGGCCGGCGTCGGGTGTGCGGCTCGTCGGCTACCTGCAGGCCGAGCTCGGCGTCGGCGAGATGGGCCGTGCAACGGCGGCCGGGCTGCGCGCCGCGGGCGAGAACGTCTCGACGATCACCGAGGCGGTGACCTGGAGCAGGCAACGTCACGACGGTCGCGACGGGAACGACGGCCGCGTGGGCGACGGCCGGTCGCCGGCCCCCGCCCGCGAGGCGGATGTCAACGTGGTGTGCGTGAACGCCGACCGCTTCCCGGCGGTGATGGACCGGCTGGGCCGGCGGTTCTCGCACGGCCGCCACACGATCGGCGTCTGGGCGTGGGAGGTCGAGCAGTTCCCTTCCGTGTTCGCGGCGTCGGCGAAGCACGTCGACGAGGTCTGGACGCCGAGCGCCCACGCCCAGAGGGCCATCGCCGCCGCCGTCGACGTGCCCGTGCACACCGTGCCGCCCCCGGTCATCGAGGCGCCGACGTCGGGCAGGTCACGGCGCGACCTGGGCCTGCCGGACGGCTTCGTGTTCCTCTTCTGCTTCGACTTCTTCAGTGTCGCCGAGCGCAAGAACCCGGTCGGTGTCGTCGAGGCGTTCCGGCGGGCGTTCGGCCCCGGTGAAGGACCGCAGCTCGTCATCAAGTCGATCAACGGTGGTGTGGCACTGGTCGAGCTCGAACGGCTGCGGCTCGCCGCCGGCGGCCGTCCCGACATCCACGTGGTCGACCGCTACCACGACGCCGCCGACCAGCGGGCGCTCATCGCGGCGTGCGACGCGTACGTGTCGCTGCACCGCGCCGAGGGCCTGGGGTACACGATGGCCGAGGCCATGCTCGCGGGGCGGCCGGTCATCGCCACCGGCTACTCCGGCAACCTCGAGTTCATGGACGAGCACAACAGCTTCCTCGTCGGTCACGACATGGTGGCCATCCCCGAGGGGTGCGACCCCTACCCGGCCGGGTCGGTGTGGGCCGAGCCCGACCTCGACGAGGCGGCGGCCCTGATGCGCCTCGTGGTCGAGGACAGGGCACGGGCAGGCGCGGTCGCCGCACGGGGGCGGCACGACATCCGGAGGTTCCACAGCCCCGAGGCGCGGGCGCCGCTGATGGCGGCGCGCCTGGCGGCGGCGCGCTCGGCCCGCGAGGACGTCGCAGCGAGCCAGGTCATCGCCGCGACGTCACCGGTCGCGCTGGTGCGCCGTGCCGCTCGGGCCGGCGTGCACGGGTTGGCGCGCCGGGGCCTGCTGCCGCCGGACCTCGGCCACGATCACGACGACGGGTAGCGCGAGCGCCCCGAGCAGGGAGACGATCGAGCTGATCTTGTCCGTCGTGTCGTACACGTCGAGGTGGCGGAGGTGGTACACGAGGTGGGGCACCGAGTAGACGATCCAGGCGAGCGCGGCGGCGAGCACCACGGGCCGCGCCAACGTCACCAACGCCACGACGGTCACCGCGGTGAGTGCCAGGTTGAGGTCGCCGAAGTCGCGCACGAGGTGCTCGTTGTACGGGCCGTCGGCGGCGACCCAGGCGCGGCCGCCGCCGGGGAACGCGTCGAAGAACGATTGCGGCGAGAACGCCGCCCATCCCCCGACCGTCAGCCCCACGAGCGCCAGTGCGGCGAGTCCAGCCCGGATCACACGATCAGCCATGACCGGACGCTACCGGCCGCCCCGCGGCATGAGCGCGGGGATCACGGGTACGCCTCCTGGGTCCATCCACGAAGGGAGTACGGATGACGTGGGAAATCGTTGCACTGGTGGTCCTCGCGGTGGTGGTGATCGCCATCGCCGTGGTGGCCCTCGAGAGGAAGCGACGCTCCGCGGCGCTGCGCAGGCGCTTCGGACCGGAGTACGACCGTGCCGTCGACGAGCACGGCGAGCGCACCGCTGCCGAGGCCGAGCTCCGTGAGCGCCTCGAGCGGCGCGCCGACCTCCACCTGCGTGAGCTGTCGCCAGCGGCACGCGACCAGTACGTCGCCGAGTGGCGTGCGGTGCAGGCGCGCTTCGTCGACGAGCCTCGGGAGAGCATCGTCGAGGCCGAGCGCCTCGTCGACCGGCTCGCCGCCGACCGGGGCTACCCGGCCGAGGACCGCCTCGAGATGCTGGCCGTCGACCATCCACGACCCGTCGACGACCACCGCGTCGCCCACGAGGTGGTACGCCGGGGTGACCGCGGCGAGTCAGACGTCGCGATCGACGACCTGCGGGCCGCCTTCGTGCGCCACCGCCGGCTGTTCGATGCCCTGGTGCAGGACGGCGACGGCCGTGACCGTTCCGCACCGACTGGCAGCCGTCGCCCGGACGAGGGGACGGCCCGGCGCAACGGCGACGCCGGGAGGACCCGGGCATGACGACCCACGAACGCGTGGACGATGCCGAGGCCGGTGAGCGCCGCCGGGCCCCGGTCCAGCAGGTACGACCGGTGTCCGACTCCCCGGAGGTCGACGGACCGGACGGGCGCGACGTCGTGACCGACCCGTGGACCGCCGTGCAGGCCGAGTTCGTGGACGATCCCCGCCGGGCGGTCGAGCAGGCCGACCGCCTCGTCTCGGCGCGGCTCGCCGAGCTGATGGCGCCGCTCGAAGAGGAGCGGGCCGCCCGCCAGGCCGGCGACGGCGACCTGTCGACCGAGGACCTGCGCCTGTCGTTGCGGCGCTATCGCAGCATCTTCGAGCGGTTGGGCGCGGTCTGACGGCGTGCGTCAGATCTCACCGGTGACGTCGGTCATCCACGAGAGGTCGCCGGAGGTCAGTTGGTCCATCCAGTCCGGCGGGGCGGCGCTCACCAGGGTGCCGAGGTCCCAGTAGTCCTTCCACAGCGTGATCGTGGCGCCGTCGACGTGTTGCACCGACACGAACGGCAGCGTCACGGTCTCGCCGGTGGGCCACCGCCACATCTCGGTGTGCTCGGTGACGACGATGCCGCCGTCGCCGACGACCGTGGCCGGGCCGTGGTCATAGCCGGTCAGGCTCTCGAGCCCGAGCCGGAGGCGCTTGACGATGTCGTCCGGGCCGCGGGCGGCGGCACCGGGGCCGGTGGGGACGTCGAGGTAGATCGAGTCGGGCCCGAAGAACGAGCGGACGGCATCCCAGTCGCGAGCGTACAGCGCGTCCCAGAACGCGGCGGTGACGGCCTTGGGGTCGCTCATCGTGCGCCCCGCAGCAGCGTGCCCGGCTCGGCGCCGGTGTGCGCACCCTCGTCGAACGTGACGGTGCCGCCCTTGATGGTGTGCACGTAGCCGTCGGCGCCCTGCACCAGGCGGGAGGCCCCGCCGGGTAGGTCGGCGACCTTGCGGGGCCGGTGCAGGGCGAGCCGTTCGAAGTCGATGACGTTGACGTCTCCGACGAACCCGGGTGCCAGCACGCCCCGGTCGCCGAGGCCGTAGAGCGTGGCGGTGGCCTGGGTCGTCTTGTGCACCGCCAGCTCGACCGGCAGCCGGCCCTCGTCCCGGTCGCGCGCCCAGTGGGTGAGCAGGAACGTGGTGGACGACGCGTCGCACGTCTGCCCGGCGTGGGCGCCGCCGTCGCCCAGCCCGAACGCCGAGGTGGGGTGCAGCAGCATGTCGCGCACGGCGTCGAGGTTGCCGTGGCTGTAGTTGGCCACCGGACTGTTGAGCAGCTCGCCGCCGCCGTCGGCCAGCATCAGCTCGAGCAGCTTGGACCACCTGTCGGTGCCGTCCGCGGCGGCGAGGCCCGAGACCGAGTCGGCGGCGCCGGGCTCGTAGTTGGGCGGATCACCCAGCAGGTAGATGCGGTCCGGGTGCATGAAGCCCTGGATGATCGGGTCGTCGGCCATGGCCGAGACCTCGGTGACGAGGCGGGCGCGCAGGTCGGGGTCGGATGCGATGCGCCGCACCTGCTCCTCCCACGGCAGCAGGCCCACGCCGGTCTCGCCCCACGCGGCGGTGAAGTTGAACGGGTGGAAGGTCTGGAAGCCCAGCAGGATCGAGACGGTGCGCGCGTGCACCTGGGGCCGCACGGCGACGCCCTCGGCGGCGGCCCGGGCCGTCAGGTCGAGCTGCCGGCGCCACAGCTCGGGATCGCTGTTGTTCTGCAGCAGGGCGTAGGTCACGGGCCGGCCGACGGCGGCGGACAGGCGGCGCATCCAGTCGACCTCGCGCTCGGGGGCGGCCAGGTCTTCGCCGAGCGCGCCGGCCGGGGCCAGCTCGAAGACGCCGGTGCCCAGTTCGCCGAGCACCGCGCCGATGCCGAACAGCTCGTCCTCGGCCGCGAAGGTGCCCGGGACGGGCTCGCCGTCGATGGCCCGGTGGGCGAGCGTGCGCGATGTCGAGAACCCGAGCGCCCCGGCGCGCAGGCCGTCACGGACGATCGCGGCCATCGCCTCGATGTCGGCGGCGGTGGCCGGCTCGTTGGCGGCGCCTCGCTCGCCCATGACGTAGGCGCGCACCGCCCCGTGGGGCACCTGGGCGCCGATGTCGACCACGTGGGGGTGCGCCTCGATGGCGTCGAGGTACTCGCCGAAGCTCTCCCAGCCCCAGCGGATGCCCTCGGACAGCGCGGCGCCGGGGATGTCCTCGACGCCCTCCATCAGACCGATCAGCCAGTCGTGCCGATCGGCGGCGACGGGTGCGAAGCCGACGCCGCAGTTGCCCATGACCACGGTGGTGACGCCGTGCCAGCACGACGGCGACAGCAGAGGGTCCCAGGTGGCCTGGCCGTCGTAGTGGGTGTGGATGTCGACGAAGCCGGGGGTGACGAGTGCGCCGTCCGCATCGATCTGCCGCTGGGTCGGGCCGTCGACGCGACCCACCTCGGTGATGCGCCCGTCGCTGATCGCCACGTCCGCGGTGCGTGCGGGTGCGCCGGTGCCGTCGACGACCGTGCCTCCCCTGATGACCAGATCGTGCATGTGTCCTCCCGGTGTCCCCTCAGGAGGGTGACACTACTGTCAGCGCTGCGGGGAGCGACCGGTCGGTGACGAGCGTCGATGGCCATGGGCCGTCGACGACCGGCCGTCGGTGCGCGGCCGTCGCTGCGCGCCCCGTCGCAGTCCGCGATCCTGTGACCGGCGGTGCACAGCAGCAGTCGAGCAAGCAGCGATCGTGGGAGGCGCACATGAGCCTGGTCGTGGGAGTGCCCACCGAGACCAAGGTCGACGAGTTCCGGGTGGCGGTCACGCCTGAGGGCGTGCGCGAGCTCGAGATGCACGGCATCGAGGTGCTGGTCCAGTCCGGCGCCGGCCTCGGGTCGGGACTGCCCGACGACGCCTACCGGGCGGCCGGCGCCGAGATCGTGACCGACCCCGCCGAGCTGTGGCAGCGGTCGCAGCTCGTCTGCAAGGTCAAGGAGCCGCTCGAGGAGGAGTTCGGCTGGTTCCGCGACGACCTCACGATCTTCACGTACCTCCACCTGGCCGCCTACCCCAAGGTCGCCGACGCGCTGCTCGACCACGGAACCATCGGCATCGCCTACGAGACCGTCCAGCTCGCCGACCGCTCGTTGCCGCTGCTGGCGCCCATGAGCGAGGTGGCAGGACGCATGTCGGTCCAGATCGGCGCTCACTACCTCGAGCGCCACAACGGGGGGCGGGGCGTGCTGCTCGGCGGCGCGCCGGGCGTGCAACCGGCCCGGGTGGTGGTGCTCGGCGCCGGCAACGTGGGATGGAACGCCGCCTGGATGGCGGCTGGCCTCGAAGCCGAGGTCAACCTGCTCGACAAGAACGTCGACCGCCTGCGCTACGTCGATCAGATCCAGATGGGCCGCGTGACCACGCTGGCCTCGAACCGGGGCAACGTCGAGCGGGTGGTGGCCGAGGCCGACCTGGTGATCGGCGCGGTGCTCGTGCCGGGGGGACGTGCCCCGGTCGTGGTCACCGAAGCCATGGTGCGCACGATGCAGCCGGGTGCGGTGGTGGTCGACATCGCGGTCGACCAGGGCGGCTGCATCGAGACCACGCACGAGACCACGCACGAGGACCCGGTGTACGAGGTCGGCGGCGTGCTGCACTACGCCGTGGGCAACGTGCCCGGCGCAGTGCCCAACACGTCGACCTACGCGCTCACCAACGTGACCGTGCCCTACCTGGCCGAGCTGGCACGCCTCGGCGTGGCGGAGGCGGTGCGCGCCGACCCCGCGCTGGCCGCCGGGGTCAACACGTGGGGCGGCCAGGTCGTCAACCGCGCGGTGGCCGAGGCGCTGGATCGTCCGGCCGCAGACCTGGCGTCGCTGCTGGCATCCGGGTAGGGATCAGCAGCTCCATCACCACGACGTCGAGCCAGCGGCCGAACTTGCGGCCCACCTCGCGCTCGGTACCGACGATCTCGAACCCCAGCGCCTCGTGCAGGCGGATGGAGGCGGCGTGCCCGCCGACGATGCGGGCGAAGATCGCGTGGAAGCCGTGGGCCGTCGCCACCCGGACGAGCTCGGCGAGCAGGATGCTGCCGATGCCCTGGCCGTGGTGGGCTGGGTGCACGTAGACCGAGTCCTCGACGCTGGTGGCGTAGGCGGGCTTGGACCGCCACGGGGACAGGGCGCCGTAGCCGACGACGGTGTCGCGGTCGGTGGCGACGATCACGGCGTGGGCGCCGCGGCGGTCGCTCAGGTAGCGCCGTTGGTCGTCGAGCGACCGGGGGACGATGTCGAACGTGACCGTCGACGTCGTGACCTCGGCGTTGTAGATCTGGCGGATCGCCTCGGCGTCGTCCACCTGCGCGAGGCGCAGCTCAACAGGGGAGACCATCGGCTCAACGTTACGAGCCCACCGCCGCGCTGCGGGGCCGCCTGGGCCGCGGCCCCGCGGGCGGATCGATCGGGTGCCGTCGGCTCAGTCGGCGGCGAGGGCGGGCTCGACGAGGGCGAGCTCGCCGGCCAGGGCCTCGAGGCGCGCCCAGCTGGCGATGGCCTCGTCGTCGGTGAGGAGGATGACCTGCAGGTCGCCCACCAGGCCGGGCAGCAGCTCGAGCAGCAGCGGCACGACCGCGGGCTCGAGCTGGTCGAAGGTCTCGTCGAGCAGCACGGGCGGGCGGCTGCCGGCGCTGTTGGTGGCCGCGCTGAGCTGCGACACGATGCCCTGGGCGAGCGCCACGGCGTCGTCGTCGGAGAGCTCGGGTGCGCTCGACGACAGCGACCGCAGGGCCGCGATGTGCTGCCGGAGCCGGGCGGCGGCCTGGATCTCGGTGCGGTGATCGATGGCCCAGTGCACGTCGGTGTCGCCGGCGAGCGAGTGCCAGGCGCCGGCGGCGTCGCCACGACCGGACCCGCGGCCCACCAGCTCGTCGGCCGCGCTCCAGAGCGCCACCTGGTCGAGCGCGGACAGGGCCCGGACCGCGTCGTTGCGCGGCGTGCGGTTGCGCAGGTCGGCAGCGGTGATGCGGGTGATGGTCGAGCGGCCGAACTGGCCGCTGAGCAGGTCGACCCGGCCGTCGAAGCCGCGGTGCTGCGCCGTGACGTCGGCCGACGTGGCCACGTCGATGACGCGGTGCGGTCCGGACGACGGGCGCAGGACGACCAGACGCCGTCCCGCGTCGTCCACCACCTCGAGGTGAACTCCGCGCACCGTCCCGTGGAGAGCGCCGGCGAGCAGGGAGCCGAGGGCCCCCCGCGCATCACCCGGCATGCCGCCCAGCACGGTCAGACGCGGATGGAAATCCACGGACGCGGCTTCGCCGTCGCCCTCGACAATCAGACGTTCCACCAGCACGTCTCGGACTATCGACGCACCCGGCGACGGACTTGAGCAATTTCTTTACGAATGTGTCGCGATCAGGCAACGCCGCCACTGTGGGTGGTGGGTGGCGGTCGCCACGGAGCGTCGCGGCGTGTCGTGGGGCGCTCGCGGCACCCAAGGGCCTGTCTGGTTGGCTGCGGGCACGCGGCGGGCGATACTCTGTGCGGCCCTGGGTCAACCAGGCACGCCCCCTTAGCTCAGTCGG
>JAFGPU010000191.1 GCA_016936035.1 Acidimicrobiales bacterium | reverse complement strand
TGGGGATCGACGGCGTGGGCGACCACGCCTGGGCCGCCTTCGAGTCCGGTGTGCGGGGCACCGTCTTCGACGTGGCCCTGGCCGCCGCTGGCGCCACCGCCTCACCCGAGCTGATCACCCAGCTCGTCGGCGTCTACCGGTCGCACGCGCCCGCGATCCAGATGATGGACGACGCGCGCGCCTGGTTCGACGGCCTGGCGCCCCACGTGGCCATCGCCGTGGTGACCGACGGCCCGCTCGCGAGCCAGCAGGCCAAGGCCGAGGCGCTCACGCTCACGCGGTGGGCCGACCTGGTGGTGTTCACCGAGTCGCTGGGGCAGGGTCGGGGCAAGCCCCACCCGGCGGCGTTCGAGCACCTCGAGCGCGAGCTCGGCCTGGCCGGCGACCGCTGCGCGTACGTGGCCGACAACCCTGCCAAGGACTTCGTCGCCCCCCACCGCCTGGGGTGGCGCACCGTGCGGGTGCGGCGGCCCGGCGGGCTGCACGCCCACGTCCCGAGCGGCGACGACGTCGAGGCCGAGATCTCGGGGCTCGACCAGCTCGACGCTGCCCTGGGCTGGGGCGACCTGGCCGACGGCGCCCCGACGGGCCCGGTGGCTCACGGCCCGCGATCGAACGGCGACCGGGTTCGCGGAGCGGGCTCGTGACCACGCCCCGGGTGCGGGTCGCCCACCTCACCACGGTCGACTCGAGCCTGCGCTACCTGCTCCACCCCCAGCTCACGGCCGTGCGCGACCGGGGTGGTGACATCGCCGGCATCAGCGCCCCGGGTCCGTACGCCGACGCCCTGACCGCCGAGGGCATCCGGCACCTCCCGCTCGGGGCGTCGACGCGCAGCATGAACCCCCTCGCCGACCTGCGGGCGGCGGTCGAGCTGTGGCGCGTCCTCCGCCGCGAGCGCCCCGACGTGCTGCACACGCACAACCCCAAGCCCGGGCTCTACGGACGGGTGGTCGGGCGGCTCGCCGGGGTGCCCGTGGTGGTCAACACCTGCCACGGGCTGTACGCCACCGACACCGACCCCTGGCCGAAGCGCGCGGTCGTGCTGGCGCTGGAGGCCCTCGCGGCCCGGTTCTCCGACGCGGAGCTGGTGCAGAGCGAGGAGGACCTCGACCTGCTCGTGCGCTGGCACGCGTCCCCCCGCCGCCGCACCCACCTGTTGGGCAACGGCGTCGACCTCCGTCGCTTCCGCCCCGACGTCCTCGCCCCCGCCGAGCGCGCCGAGGTGCGTGCCCGTGACATCGGCGCCCGGGCCGACCAGGTCGTCGTCGGCATGGTCGGGCGCCAGGTGGCCGAGAAGGGGCTGATCGAGCTGTTCGAGGCCGCTCGCGACCTCGGCGATCGCTACGTCGTGGTGGTCGTCGGGCCCGACGACCCCGACAAGCCCGATGCGCTCGACCGCGCCACCATCCGGGCGGCCGCCGAGGACGGGGTGCGCTTCCTGGGCATGCGCGACGACGTCGACCGGTTGTACGGCGCCATGGACCTGTTCGTGCTGCCGTCGTGGCGCGAGGGCTTCCCCCGGGCGGCCATGGAGGCGGCGGCATCGGGTCTGCCCGTGGTCGCCACCGACGTCCGCGGCTGCCGGCAGGTGGTCGAGCACGGCGAGACCGGCCTGCTGGTGCCGGTGCGCGACGCCGGCGCCCTGGCCGCGGCCATCCGCGCGCTGGGCGAGGACGCGGCGCGCCGCGCCCATATGGGCGCGGCGGCCGTCGCTCGCGCCCACGCGCACTTCGACGAGCGCCGGGTGGTCGACATCGTGATCGACACCTACCGCACGGTCGCCGAGCGCAAGGGCCTGACGGGGGTGGTCGCCGCGCTCGACGCCCCCGCCGCCGCTCAGCCCACCGCCGCCCGGTAGCGCACCCGGTTGACAGCCCGGCGGATGCTGTCCTCGAGCGCCATGCCGCCCCGCGCCTTGCGCACGAAGAACCCGCCGCCGTCGCTGACCTGGACGGCGGTGCGCGCCAGCCGGTGCAGGTCGGTGCGGCCGTAGGGGTTGGGTCGGTTGCCGCCGAGAGCGGCCGAGCGGTAGTGGGCCCGCACGAGAGGCTCGACCGCCGCCGAGGCGGCCACGGCCTTGGGGTAGGCGAAGTGGTGGGCCGGGGTCCCCAGATTGTCCTCGACGAGCCCGCGCGACCGCACCAGCTCATCGGCGGCCTGGGCCGGTGGCAACCGGTCGAGCAGAAGGTGGCCGTGCGTGTGCGACCCGAAGGTGACCAGCCCGGTCGCCGCCATGTCGCGCGCTGCCGCCCAGGTGAGGGGCAGGCCGCCGTCGGGAAACGCGACGCCGTCGTCGACGAAGCGGGTGGCGAGGTAGACCGTGGCGGGCACCCGGTGTCGCTCGAGGATGGGGGTGGCGACCTCGGCCAGGTCGGCGGTGCCGTCGTCGAACGTCACGACGATCGGGTCGCGGTCGGGCGCAGCGGGCGCGACGCCGGCCAGGTCGCCGCGGTCGCCCCCGACGTCGGTGCCGACGCCCGCGGCGTGGCGGGCGTTCGCAGCGGCGAGCAGGTCGACCGCGGCATCGAGGCCGAGGGCGCGGCCCGACGCCGCCAACCACGCCATCTGCTCGTCGAACGCCCGGGGGTCGAGGTCGACCTCGGAGCCGGAGCCGCCGCCGACGCGGTGGTAGATGAGCACGACGATGCCGTTCGCGGGGGGCCGCACCCGGTCGCCCATCGCCGCCACCGTCTTGACCGTCCGCAACGCCAACGACCTGCCGTCCGCCATGGCGACAGCCTACGGGCCACCCACGGCGCGCGCCGGGTCCGAGAACCCCGCCGACGGTGCTGCCGCCAGGCGGGTAGCCTGCCTCGTGGTGGGCGACAACCGGCGGCGGGCGGGCGGCGACAGATGACGGGCACGGTGTCGACGCTCGACGTCCGGCGGGCCACCGGCGACGACCTGCCCGCCGTGCTCGAGCTCTTGCAGGCGTCGCTCGGGTGGGTGCCCGACGACGCGTACGCCCGCTTCTTCGAGTGGAAGCACCACGAGAGCCCGTTCGGCCGGTCGCCCGCCTGGGTGGCCGTCGACCCGGCGGCCGGCGACCGCATCGTGGGCTTCCGCACGTTCTCGCGCTGGCAGTTCCAGCGGGGCGACGACACTGTGCTGGCCGTTCGGGCGGTCGACACCGCCACCCACCCCGACTACCAGGGCCGCGGCATCTTCTCGGCGCTGACCCGCCACGCACTCGACGAGCTGCGCGGCGAGGGCGTGGCCTTCGTGTTCAACACCCCCAACGACCGCAGCCGCCCCGGGTACCTCAAGATGGGCTGGCAGCTCGTCGACCGGCTGCCGGTGGCCGCCACCCCCCGCTCGCCGCTGTCGCTGGTGCGCCTGGCCCGGGCGCGCACTCCGGCGGACAAGTGGTCGACCCCCACCGAGGCCGGCGTGCCCGTCGCGGAGGTGCTCGCCGACGAGGGGTCGCTCACCTCGCTGCTCGCCGCCGCCCACCCGCACGACGGCCGGCTGCGCACGCAGCGCACCCCCGCCTACCTGGCGTGGCGGTACGGCTTCCCGCCGCTTCACTACCGGGCGGTGCCGGCCGACGGCGGGGCCGCGGCCGGCCTGGTCGTGTTCCGCCTGCGCCGGCGGGGTGCGGCGCTCGAGGCGGCGATCTGCGAGCAGATCGTGCCGGCGGGCGACCACCGCACCCCCGCCGCGCTCGTCCGCCGGGTGCTGCACGAGACGGGCGCGGACCACGCGGTCCAGATCGGCGCCGCTCGACCGTCCCGGGGGCTGCTGCCCGTCCCCGGGCAGGGGCCCACGCTGGTGTGGCGCGCGGTGACCGACGAGGTGATGCCGACGCCCGACCGGTGGGCGCTGGGGCTCGGCGACATCGAGCTGTTCTGACGCGGGAGCGGTGCATGGACGACGACGCCACCCGACCCGACCCCCCGGACGAGCCCGCGACGGACGACGACACCCCAACCGACCCCCCGGACGAGCCCGCGACGGACGACGACACCGCACCCGGATCAGCCCGCCGCCGCATCACCCCGGCCCGGCTCACGCGGCGCCAGGTGCTCACCATGGGCGGCGCCGCCGGGCTGGTCGGCGCCGGCGTCGTGGCCAACCGGTTCATCGACGACCACAGCGAGCGCCGCACCAGCGCCGGGTCCAGCGACCAGGCGCCCACCACCGCCGGAACCACGACGGAGGGCGGGGCCGGACCGGCCGGCGCCCGCTGGAGCGACCCGGCCACGTGGGGCGGGCACGTGCCCGGGCCCGGCGACGTGGCCGTGATCGACCGGTCCGTCGTGCTCGACGTCGACGCCACGGTCGCCGGCGTGCGCATCGAGCCCGCCGGCGAGCTGACCTTCGACAGCGCCGCCTCCCGCCGGCTCGCATCCACCGGCAACGTGGTCGTGTCCGGGGCCCTGCGGGCGCAGCCCGACGGCCCGGGCCTGGAGCACGTGGTCGTGTTCGACGGCGTCGACGAGAGCCGGTTCGTCGGCGACCACACCATGGAGCCGGTCGAGACCGACGTGGGCCTGTGGGTCGTCGGCGACGGCGTCCTCGACCTGCACGGCGCGCCCAAGCGGGCGTGGACGCACCTGGCGGCCCCCGCCGACCGCGGCGACGCCACCATCGCGGTGGTGGCCGCCGACGGCTGGCAGGTGGGCGACGAGGTGGTCGTCACCGCCACCGAGCCCACCACCGTCGACGGGTACGCCCGCCACCACGACCGCCGCACCGTCACCGCGGTCGACGGCACCGCCGTGACCCTCGACCGGCCGCTCGACCACCCGCACCCCGACGTGACGGTGCGGCCGGGGGTCACCCACCACGCCGAGGTGCTCAACATCAGCCGCAACGTGCGGGTGGAGGGCACCCCGGGCGGTCGGGCGCACGTGCAGTTCCTGGCCGTGTCCACGCCGCAGGACCTCTCCTACGTGGGGTTGCGCCACCTGGGACCGCAGTCGGCTCGAGCCGAGGGCGGGGTCGAGGGCACCCTCGGCCGCTACTCGCTGCACTTCCACATGAGCGACGACGCCACCCAGGGCACCGTCGTCGAGGGCGCCGTCGCCTACGAGGGCGGCAACCACGCCTTCGTGTCGCACCTGTCGAACGGCGTCACCTTCCGCGACTGCATCGCACACGACCAGGCCGAGATCCCGTTCTGGTGGGACGGCGCCGGCGACGACGAGGCGCCCGGCAGCGTGCCCACAGACGACCTGGTCTACGAACGCTGCGTCGCCCACCTGGTGCACCCGACCGACGCCAGCACGTACGGCGTGGCCGGCTTCCTGCTCGGCACCGGGCGGGGCAACGTGGCCCGCGGCTGCGTGGCCAGCGGCATCCAGGCCGACGACGAGGCCGCCCCGGGGTTCAACTGGTCGCCGGAGTCACGCGACGAGGTGCACGTGTGGACCTTCGAGGACTGCGTCTCGCACAACAACAACGGATCGTCGCTCTACCACTGGGTCAACGTGGTGCCCCGCACGATCATCGACCGCTTCACGGCCTACCACGACCGCCACGGCATCCGGGCGGGGGCCTACAGCAACCTGGTGTCGTACCGCGACACCACGGTGTACGCGTGCCGGGAGGCCGGGCTGGTGGTGGTGGCGGTCCCCGACTCGCCCATCGACGCCCCCGACGAGACCATCACCTACGAGGGCATGTACGTCGACCAGGCGGGGTTGACCGAGTTCGCGATGCAGGTCACCGCCCACATCGTGGGCTCCCAGCGCCCCACCCTCGTGACCGGGGGCCATTTCACCGGCGGCACCAGGGCCCAGGTCGGCTTCCCCGAGGCCGGCGAGTACCCCCAGGTCTACGAGTTCACCGACTGCACCTTCGGCGGCAACGCCTTCTGGCTGGCCGATCCGCTGACCGAGATCGTCGAGATCACGGTGCGCGACGCCGTGAACGGTGCCGTCGTGCTGCGCCCCGCCGGGCGGTCGGGACGGTTCCGCCCGGAGTGGAACGCCGCCGTCACGGCCCTCTGAGCGCTCAGCCGTCGGTGTCGGCGTCGGCGTCGAGCCGGGCGGCGAGGTCGCCCATGGTCACCACGTCCAACGAATCCTCGTCGCGCAGCCGGTCCGCCGCCCGGCAGATGATCTCGAGCGACGCGAGCGCCCGATGGGGATCGGCGGTCACGTTGTAGGGGTGGAACCACAGGTGGAACACCGACCGGTGCCGGGCCGCCTGGCGCAACCGGGCGACCGGGCGTCGTGACCACACCGCCGGCGGCAGCCGTCGCCCCCCGGTGGCCGGAGCGAACAGGTAGGTCTGGGGCACGTTCCAGACCCCGCTCGCGTGGCGCGTCGGGCGCACCGCGGAGCCCGCCTGGGGGCGGACCTTGTCGACGGCCGCCAACGCCCGTCGTTGCCACGCCGGGCGCCCCGCGAACGGGGCCGAGGCCCGGCCGCCCCGGTAGCAGCGGAACCCGTGGTCGGCCAGCAGGTCGACCTGGGCGATGGCGTTGCGGGGATAGACGAACGAGCGCAGGTCGAGGCGGCGCTCGGCCGCGACCTGCGCCGCGGCGGCGAGCTCGGACGAGAACACCTCGGCCGTGCACGCCGGGTCGTCGACGATGACGTGCGAGAACGAGTGGCTGCCCACCTCCTGGCGGACCGGGCAGGCCAGGATGGCGTCGACGATGTCACGGCCGTACCAGAAGGGCGCGTCGTCCAGCGTGCTGCACGGATCGATCGCCAGCCACTCGCCGTCGAGCCAGCCGTACGCGGGCTGCACCAGCTCCGGGTGGGGGCCGTGACCGTCGTCGGCGCAGCGGTCGAGGAACAGATGGCCGACCACGGCCCACGTCGCGGCGATCTCGTAACGGGCGAACAGGTCGAGGATGGCGGCGATGACCTCGCGCTCGGCGTCGAAGCGGTGCCGGCCCGCCGACCCGTCGCGACGGTGGGCCTCGCCCCAGGCCAGCTCGGTGTCGATCGAGACGACGAACGCTCCCCGGTCGAGGTGGACGGGGGTCCCGGGGGCAGGGGCCTCCCTCACGGCCGCCTCCGTCGCCGGGGGGACGAGCGCCGGGCGGCGCGCGCCTCGAGCAGGTCGCCGAGCCGGGCCACCACTGCGGGCAACGCGTACCGCTGCTCGGCCCAGGCCCGGGTGGCCGCCGCCCGCTCGCGGCCGTCGGGCGCCTGCCAGGCCGCGAGCATGGCGGTGGCGAGCGCCCGGACGTCGCCCGGCTCCGCGAGCCAGGCGTGCGCGTCCCCGTCGGTCAGCTCGGCGACGGGCGGGATGGCGAACGCGGCCACGGGGGTGCCCGTGACCATGGCCTCGACCACCGCGCCGGGCGAGCCTTCCGAGATCGA
Organism: Acidimicrobiales bacterium; assembly: GCA_016936035.1. GTDB lineage: Bacteria > Actinomycetota > Acidimicrobiia > Acidimicrobiales > VFJN01 > ZC4RG19. The sequence goes on along the minus strand of JAFGPU010000191.1, from coordinate 5,599 downwards.
GCTGAAGGCGAACACGTCGGCCGCGGCCACCAGGGCGCGGGCTTCGGGGCGGAAGCCGAGGAGCGACACGGCGCCGCTCAGCCCCGCACGCTCGATCGCCTCCTCGACCGCCGGGGATGCGGCCCCGGGGGCCCCGGCGATGGCGAGGTGGGCACCGGGCACCTCGTCGCGCACCCGGGCGAAGGCGGCCACCAGCAGGTGCTGGGCCTTCTCGGGCACCAGGCGGGCGACGTTGGCGAACAGCGGCCCGGTCGCGGGCAGGCCGAAGGCCGCGCGGCCGCCCTCCGGCGCGTCGGCCTGCGGGGCGATCGGGACCCCCCGGGGCACGACGGTGGCCGCCTCGACGGGCAAGCCCAGCGACGCGCAGTTGGTCCGGCGGGCGTACTCGCCCACCGCGCGGTGGTGGACGTCGCCGAGGCGCGCCGCCCGCCGCCCGACGGCCTGCATGACCCGCCCCTTCCACGACGCCACCCCGGGCTGCAGCGCGCGCTGCAGGTGGCTCTCACCGGTGCGGTTGAAGGTGGAGACGACGGGGACGCCCAGGCGTGCGCCGGCGAGCTGGCCGACCAGGTTGCCGGTGAACAACGACGTGTGGATGACGTCTGGCCGCAGCTCGCGCAGCACCCCGGCGAGCCGGTGGCCGACCAGCGGCCACGTGCGACCGGCCCGCCCCGCCCGGAAGCCGAGGGCCACCACCGGCACCCCGGCGTCGGCGAGGCGGGCATCGAGGAAGTCACGCTCGAACAGGCGCACGACGGTCTGGTCGCACCGCGGGACGAGGCCGACGACCTCGTCGACGAGCCGGTTCTCCGCGCCGCCCGACCCGGCCAGCGAGTCGATCACGTGCACGACGCGCAGGCGCTCGCCGGGGACGTGAGCGGCCCCGGTCGCCGCGGTCGGAGCGGGGCTGCTGTTCGTCACCGGTCCCCCTCGGCAGCGGGGACGGCGCCCAGCCGACCCGCGAGCCAGCCGGCGGTGCCGGCCACCAGCGCGTCGGTGGGTGCGACGGGGACCGGCACGCCGTCGCGCTCGCCGTCGCACGGGTGCACCGCGGTGCCGACCGCCAGGCCCCGTGCCCGGCACCGGGCGACGACCTGCTCGAGGTGCGGGTCCAGCCCGTCACCGGGGCCGGTCTGGACCACGAGGAGCGGCCGAGGACCGGGCCCCAGCTCGGCGACGAGGTCGCCCACGTTCGCCCGCTCGAGCAGGTCCGTGGCGAGCCGGGAGTCGAACAGGTCGGCAGCGCCGGCGGGTGCGGTGTCCCCGGAGGTTGCGGCGGGCCATGACGTGGGGGCGTCCAGAGTCCGGCGCCGGCGGCGCACCGACGCGGCCTGCTCGAGCACGTCGCCGGGATCGGTCGCCGGCTGCCACAGCGCAACGGGGGCGCCGTCGTGGGCCCGGGCCAGCCGGGCCGCCACCAGCGCCCCGATCCTGACCCCGACGAACGCCGCCCGGTCGACACCGGTCCGGTCGCGCAGCAGGTCGAGAGCGCGCCGGGCGTCGTCGACGAGCTCGTCGAACCCGACGCCCGCGACGTCGCCGTCGCTCGGGGCCACGCCCCGGTGGTGGAAGCGCTGGACCGCCACTCCCGCCCGGGCCAGCCGGCGGGCCAGGCGCGCGGTGCGCCCGTGGTCGACGGGCCCGGCGAACGGCGCCGAGGAGCAGACCACCACACCGGCGGTCGCGGGGCCCGCAGGCAGGTGCCGGCACCCCAGCAGGTGCTCGGGGCCGCCGAACAGCTCGACCTCTTCTCGCACGGTCACTCCGCCCCCTCGGTCCTCAGCGCTCGCCCGCCCGGTGTGGGCCGGCCGCGCCCCCGCCTGTCATCGTCGGTCAGGTCTCGCTGACATCCCAGCTCGCCGCCACGTGCACCGGGGCGAGCCGCACGATGCCCGCCGGGCTGTCGTCGAGGTCGGGACCGATGACGTCGAAGTGGCTCAGCGGCTGCCACCCCATCGGGTCGCCCTGCTTGCTGAGGATGCCCACCCACAGGTAGTAGCGCCCGCGCGGCAGCGGCAGGCGCTCGATGGTGCACCGCACGTCGAGCTCGCGGTCGGCCGGCATGGACAGGCCGTGGGAGAGCAGGAAGATCGGTGCCGCCGTGCCCTCGCTCACGCCCAGGGTGATGGTGCCCCCCGACTGGTGGACGTTGTGGAACCGGATCGCGATGTCGCACGGCTCCTGGGTGCGGGGGCCGTAGCCGTCGGGCCCCCGGACGGTGGCGTCGAGCACCTTGATCGACCCCGACTCGGCCCCGATCTCGGCGACCTGCTCGAGCGCCTCGCGGTACGAGTTGAGCACGTCGCGGACGGGGCCGTTGCCGACCACCTCGCCGTTGCGCAGCCACACGGCGCGCTCGCACACGCCCTCCACCGTGGCGAGGTCGTGGCTGACGAACACGAGCGTGGTGCCCTGCTGCAGGACCGTGCGCATGCGGTCGATGCAGCGCTGCTGGAAGGTGGCGTCGCCGACGGCGAGCACCTCGTCGACCAGCAGCACCTCGGGTTCGAGGAAGGCGGCCACGCCGAACCCCAACCGCATCTGCATGCCGCTGGAGTAGAACTTCACCTGGCGGTCGATGGCGTCCTCGAGCTGGGCGAACTCGACGATCTCGTCGAAGCGCTCGGCCACCCGCTTGCGGGGCAGGCCCAGCAGCGTGCCGTAGAGGTGGATGTTCTCGCGCCCGCTGAGCTCGGGATGGATGCCGGCCCGCACCTCGATGAGCGCCCCCACCCGTCCCGCCACGTTGACGTTGCCGGCATAGGGGTACATGACGCGGGTCAGGATCTTCAGCAGGGTCGACTTGCCCGACCCGTTGATGCCCACCAGGCCGACCGACTCGCCCGGGTTGGCGACGAAGTCGACGTCGCGGAGGGCCCAGCGCCACCCCCGGCGCCGCTCGCCCTGGAGCTGGCGGCCGAGGCGCCCGATGCGGTCGCGGAGCAGCTGGCGGGTGGGATCGGCGCGGAACCGCTTCCAGATGTCGGTGGCGGCGATCGTGCCCTCAGGCAACGTCTGCAAAGCCGGTCTCCATGCGCTTGAAGAACAGGTAGCCACCGACGAGCCACACCGTGCTCGCCGCCGCCGCGATGGCCACGAGGCCCCACTCGGGCGTCTGGCCCAGCAGGACCGCGTCGCGGTACCCCTCGATGATCGGCGCCAGCGGGTTGACGGCGGACGCCACCGGCTGGAACTCGTCGCCCACCGTGTCGAAGCCGTAGGCGACCGGTGTGGCGAACAGCGCGAACTGCAGCGCCATGGGCAGGACCTGGCGCACGTCACGCAGGTAGACGACCATCGACGACAGCACCAGGGTGACGCCGACGGTGAACATGAGCTGCACGATCAGCAGCACGGGGACCCACACGATCTCGCCGGCCGGGGCCTGCCCGTAGGCGGCGAAGAGGGCGCCGAGGATGAGCAACGAGATGAAGCCGTCGAGTGCCGCCGTGCCGATCGATGCCAGCGGGAACACCTCGCGCGGGCAGTAGACCTTGTTGACCAGGGAGAGGTTCTGCGTGATGCTCACCGCCCCCGAGGCGACCGCGTTGGAGAAGAACGTCCACGGGACCAGGGCCACCGCCGCGAACAGCGGGTACGGCATGCCGTTGGTGTCGAACTCGGCCGCGGTGTTGGCCAGGATCGAGAACGCGCCGAGGAGGAGCAACGGGGTGAGCACCGCCCAGGCGACACCCACCTTGGTCTGCTTGTAGCGGGCCCGGAAGTCGCGCTCGGTCAGGGCGACGACCAGGTCGCGGGCCGCGATGAGCTCGCGAACCATCACCACCGGGTGGAGGTGGCGCTTGAAGACGAGCTCGGGTCGCGGGGCCTCGGGGGTCGGGGCGGCGGCGGGCGGCGCGGCGACCGGGGCGACGGTGGTGGTCACAACAGGTGGCGGGGCGACCGCGGTGGCGTCGTCGCCCCCCGAGGTGGTGTCGTCGCCGTTGGTGCCCGCCGCACGGACGGCAGCGTAGGCGCGGCCGGGCGACCGCGCCATGTGCCGGGGTGTGTGCGGTGTGCGACCGTCCGCGGATCGCGATGTGGTGAAGGGACGCTCGCGCGCCATACGTTTGGTCCGCCCTTGTCGAGCCCGTGCCCGCGCTGCCGCCGACAGCTCCCACCGGATCGCACGGGGGAACCCTTGATAGCGCGGGGATGGTCCGTCCGCAACGAAGTCTACGACGTGCCGGCCACCGGGCCCGAATGCGGTGGTCACCGAACCGACGGCGGAGGCCGTCCGACAGGAGGGCCCCGTGGCCACCGACCAGAGACGACCTGCCCGCGGCGACCGACGGCGGGTGCTGCACGTCATCACCTCCGACCAGCGCCGGGGGGCCGAGACCTTCGCGGTCGACCTGGCCGCCGCCCTCGCCGCTCGTGACGTGGCCTCCGAGGTCGTCGCCCTCGCGCCCGCAGCCTCGGGGAGCAGGCTGGGCGTCCCCGTCCTCGGCGATGCCGCCCTGGCGCCGGTGACCCTGCGGGCCCTGCGGCGCCTGGCAGCCGGCGCGCGCGTGGTGGTGGCGCACGGCTCGCGCACGCTGCCCGCGTGCGCACTGGGCCTGGCCGGCCGGCGGACGCCCGTCGTGTACCGCAGCATCGGCGACCCCGCGGCCTGGGCGGGAGGCGGTCTGCGCCGGGCGCGGACCCGCCTGCTGCTGCGGCGCACGGCGGCCGTGACCGTGCTGTGGCCCGGAGCAGGTGACGCCGTGCATGCCCTCTACGCGGTCCCGCCGGACCGCATCCACGTCATCCCCAACGCGGTGCCGGCGGCGCGCTGCCCGGTCCCGGATGCCGGCGCCCGCCGCGACGCGCGCGCCCGCCTCGGGCTGCCGGGCGACGCGCCGGTCGTCGCCGCCATCGGGGCGCTGGCCGCCGAGAAGCGGGTCGGCGCCGCCATCGGCGCGGTCGCTGCGCTCGAGGGCGTCCACCTGCTCGTCGCCGGCGACGGTCCGGAGCGTGCGCCGCTCGAGCAGCGGGCGGCCGCCGTGGCTCCGGGCAGGGTGCACTTCGCCGGCTCGCTGCCCGGGCCGACCGATGCTCTGGCGGCGGCCGACGTCGTCGTGCTGACGAGCCGCACCGAGGGCATGCCCGGCGTGCTCGTCGAGGCGGGCCTCAGCGGCGTGGCGGCGGTGGCCACCGACGTCGGGGGCGTGGCCACGGTGGTGCGAGACGGCGAGACCGGCGTGCTCGTGCCGCCCGGCGACGCGGCTGCCCTCACCGGCGGCCTGCGCCGGGCCCTGGCCGACCGCGAGCGCCTCGGCGCAGCGGCGCGGCGGCACTGCATGGCGCACTTCGAGATGGGGCCGGTGGCCGATCGCTGGGCGACGCTGGTCGATAACCTGGCCCCTCAGGGCTGACGACGGGCGGAAGCAGCGGGCGTGACAGGTCACGACAACGGCAACGAGCACGACCGCGACGGGTCCGGCCCGGACGGGGCGCGTCGGCGCGTGCGGGTGCTGATGCTCACCAAGGGCCTGGGCCGCGGGGGCACCGAGCGGCTGATCGTCGGTGCCGCGCGCCACCTCGACCGCACGCAGTTCGACCTCGACGTGGCTTACCTGCTGCCGTGGAAGGACGCGTTCGTCGCCGACGTCGCCGC
>JAFGPU010000190.1 GCA_016936035.1 Acidimicrobiales bacterium | reverse complement strand
GCCTGGCGGCCGTGGGAGGCGACGTGCTCGGTCCAGCGCTGGCCGTCCCACCAGCGCGTCTCGTGACGGCCGAAGGGATCGGGGTACCACGCGGGGGGATGCTGCACGGGCGCATCGGCAGCGCCCTGGGAGAAGGCTTGCGACATGGCCGGCGATGCTAGTGCCGCGCCACGGCCCGCCCGGGGGCGGGCCGGCGAGACGTTTGCCTCAGCGCACCGGTGCCGTGAGCACGTAGCGCACCCCGTGGTCGGGGGACGACTCGGGGAAGTCGGTGCGGGCGTGCGCGCCGCGGCTCTCGGTGCGCGCCGCGGCGGCCGTCGCCAGCGCGGCGGCCATCGTCGCCAGGTTGCGCAGCTCGCTGGCACCCGCCCGGACCGCCGGTGAGCCGGGCCGGCCGGCGGCGCGCGCCGCCGTCTCCGCAGCGGCGGTCGCCCGCCGGAGCGACCCGTCCGACCGGAGGACGCCGGCCTCGGCGGTCATGACCCGCTGCAACTCGGCGCGCGCGCTGGCGACGCCGGAGGCGTCGACGACCGGCAGGGCGTCGCCACCCGGCCCGGCGTCCCCACCCGACCAGGCCAGGTGCCGCCCGGGAACGCCACCGGCGGCCCCGGCGGCTCCGCCCGACGCCGCCCCGTCGCCGAGCACGGCGCGCATGGCGCCGGTCGGGCGGGGGCCGTCGAGCCCCGCACCGACGGCTTCGACCACGCGCGGCCCGAACACCATGCCGTCGAGCAGCGAGTTCGACGCCAGCCGGTTGGCGCCGTGGACGCCGTTGCACGCCGCCTCGCCCGCCACCCACAGGCCGGGCAGCGACGACGCGCCGTCGAGGTCGGCCACGATGCCGCCGCACAGGTAGTGGGCGGCCGGCGCCACCGGCAGCCAGTCGCGTGCCGGGTCGAGACCGACGCCCGCCAGCGCGGCGGCGATGGTCGGGAACCGGTCGCCGAAGCGCTCGAGCCCGGTGGCGTCGAGCCACACGTGCTCGACGCCCTGCTCGGCGAGCACCGCCGTGATGGCCTGGCTGACACGGTCCCGGGGCAGCAGCTCGTCGACGAAGCGCTCGCCTCGCGCGTCGCGCAGGAGGGCACCGTGGCCGCGGAGCGCCTCGGACAGGAGAGGCCGGGGCATGGCCGGGTGGTGCAGGGCGGTCGGGTGGAACTGCACGAACTCGATGTCGGCGACCGCAGCGCCGGCGCGCAGCGCCATGGCGATGCCGTCACCCGTCGACTCGGTGGGGTTGGTGGTGACGGCGAAGAGCTGACCGGCGCCGCCCGTGGCCACCAGCACGTGGCGGGCGCGCACCTCGGCCCGGTCGCCGGATGGGGACAACGCCACCACCCCGACGCACCGCCCGCCCTCGACGATGAGGTCGACGGCGAACCAGTGCTCGTACACGGCGGCCGCCGTGGCACGCACGGCTACCACGAGCGCCCGCTCGACCTCGACCCCGGTGGCGGCACCGCCGGCGTGGACGACCCGGGCGTGCGAGTGGCCGCCCTCGCGGGCGAGCAGCAGCTCGCCCGCGGCGTCCCGGTCGAAGATGGCGCCGAGCGCGATGAGCTCGTTGACCCGCGCCGGGCCCTCGTCGACGAGCACGCGCACCGCGTCCTCGTCGCACAGCCCGGCGCCGGCGTCGAGCGTGTCGGCCAGGTGCAGGTCGGTCGAGTCGGGGTCGCCTCCGAGCACGGCGGCGACCCCGCCCTGGGCCCAGCGGGTGGTGGCCTGGGTGAGCTCGCCCTTGGTCAGCACGCCGACGCGCAGCCCGTGCACGTCGGCGGCTCGCACCGCGGCGGACAACCCGGCGACGCCGGAGCCGAGCACCAGCAGGTCGAGGTCAGGGACCGGGGTGGGTTTGGCGGGCACGAGCGGACTCACCCCGTTCTGTCACGCGGCCGCCCCGGCAGACGCGCCCGGCGGCGCGGCCCAGTGGCCGGTGACGGTCAGTTGGCGGGGACCTCGACGTAGCGGTGGGGGGCGGGACCGCGCTGCTCGGACGCCAGCAGCTCGGCGGTCATGGCGTCGATCTGCCTGTTGCCGGTGTCGACGTGCACGATGCGGGGTTCGTAGCCGGCCATCTCGGCGTCGTCGTACTCGGCGTAGGAGATGACGATGATGCGGTCGCCGGGCTGCACCAGCCGGGCCGCGGCGCCGTTGAGGCACATGTCACCGGAGCCGCGCACCCCGGCGATGGCGTAGGTCTCGAGCCGGGCCCCGTTGTCGATGTCGACGATGGCGACCTGCTCGTGCTCGAGGATGTCGGCGGCGTCGAGCAGGTCGGGGTCGATGGTGACCGAGCCCACGTAGTGCAGGTTGGCGTCGGTGACGACGGCACGGTGGATCTTCGACTTCAGCATGCGACGGCGCACGGCGCTGAGCCCTCCTTGGGTGGGTGCCGTCACACGGTCACCCCCACGTTGTCGATGAGCCTCGCTCGACCGAAACGAACAGCTGCGAGCAGCCGAAGATTCCCGACGAGCGGGTCGGGGACGGTGAAAGAGTCTGCATCGACGACGGCGGTGTAGTCCAGTTCCGCGAGGGGCTCCGCGGTGATGATCTGTGCCATCAGGTCGCGGACCGCCGCCGGGTCGCGCTCGCCCGCGGCGATCGCCGCCGCGCCCGACCGGAGGGCGGTGTGGACGACCGGGGCCGCGGCCCGCTCGGCGGGCGTGAGGTAGACGTTGCGGGACGACATGGCCAGGCCGTCCGGCTCGCGCGCCGTGGGGCAGGCCACGACCTCGACGGGGAAGGACAGGTCGTGCGCCATCCGGCGGACCACCGCGATCTGCTGGAAGTCCTTGGCCCCGAAGTAGGCCCGGCAGGGCCCGACGATGGCGAACAGCTTGGCCACCACCGTGGCCACGCCGGCGAAGTGGGTGGGACGGGCGGCGCCTTCCAGGCCCTCGGACACCTCGGCCACCGACACGGTGGTGAGCACCGGCCTCGGGTACATCTCGTCGACCGACGGCGTGAACAGCAGGTCGACGCCCGCCGCGCCGGCCAGCTCGGTGTCGCGGGCCAGGTCGCGCGGGTAGGCGTCGAGGTCCTCGCCCACCCCGAACTGCAACGGGTTGACGAAGATCGACGCGACGACGACGTCGGTGTCGGCGCGGGCCGCCCGCATGAGCGACGCATGGCCGTCGTGCAGGTAGCCCATGGTGGGGACGAACCCCACGGTGCGCCCCGCGGCGCGTTCGCTGTCGAGCTCGGCGCGCAGCTCGGCGATGGTGGCGATCGTCCTCATGTGCTCCCCTCGGCGTCATCGTCGTCGGCCCGGTCGGTGCCGTCGGCCCGGTCGGCGTCATCGGCCCGGTCGGTCGCCGCCTGGGCGGCCAGCCGGCGGGCGGCGTCGACCATGCCCCGGTAGGCGCGGCGCTCGTCCGCCGGCAGGGCCCGCAGGTGGCGGCGGATGGTGGCCTCGTCGCCGCGGGCGGCCGGCCCGGTGAGCGCCGGGCCGGCTCCCAGCTCGGCCACGTTGGCCAGCGTCGCCGACGCCAGGTCGAGATAGGCCTCCATGGGGACGCCCACCTGGCCCGCCAGGCGCTCGACCTGCCCCATGAGCGCGACGAGGTGGTTCGAGGCGATGACGGCGGCGGCGTGGTACGCGGCCCGGTCGCGGTCGTCGACGGTGAAGGAGCGGCCGCCCAGCGCGGCGACGACCTCGTCGGCGAGGGGGTCGCCGGCCACCGCGAACCAGCCGCCGACGAGGCGACGGGCCCCCACCTCGGGCGTGGGGAACGCCACCAGCGGATGGATCGCGGCCCGGCGCCGGTGCGGTGCCAGTACCTCGAGCCCGCGGGCGCCCGACAGGTGGGCGATCACCGTGGACGGCTCGGGCTCGACCGACCGGGCGACCGTGCGGATGGCGTCGTCCGGCGTGGCGACGACCAGCAGGTCGACACCTGCGGCAGCGCCGGACGGGTCGTCGGACCGGCCGAGCATCGGGGCCACCTCCCAACCGGCGTTGGTGAGCGCGAGGGCG
>JAFGPU010000189.1 GCA_016936035.1 Acidimicrobiales bacterium | reverse complement strand
GTCGTGACCGGAGGCGCGGCATCACGTCACGCCTTGCGGGCGAGGACCCGGTAGGCGTTCGAGAGCACCGGCCAACGGTGCACCGCGGGCAGCAACGCCCGGTCGAGCGCCACGGCCACGCCGGCCGCGGGCAGCAGGCCGCCGTAGACGACGGTCCGTCCGAGCCGGCGGGCCGCGGTGTCGGGCGGGTCCCACGGCGCACCGCCGGCCGGCGCCAGCCGCTTGGCCAGCAGCATCACCGCGTAGGACAGGTCGACCGGCTGGTGCACGCTGCCCCGCTCGACCGCCAGCACCGTGAAGCCGCGGTCGCCCAGCGCCGCCACCAGGTTGGCGAGGGGGACGAAGTGCTGGTGCTGGGGCTGCAGCCAGGGACCCCACAGCCAGCCGAGGTGGCGGCCCAGCAGGCTCTCCGGCGCCGGCACCTCGATGAGCAGGTGCCCGCCGGCTTCGAGCACGGTCGCCGCCGCGTCGAGCTCGACCGCCGGATCGCGGGTGTGCTCGAGGTAGTGGTGCATGCTCACCACGTCGTAGCCACCGGTCAGCTCGGCGGCGAGGTCGGGGAACAGGCCGTGGTAGCCGTGCTCGACCCAGCCCCGGTGCTGGGCCTCGATCACGTTGGGGGTGAGGTCGAGCCCGTCGAAGCGCGTGTCGGGCCACATCTCCTGGGCCACCAGGCAGAAGTAGCCGTGGCCCGTGCCGACGTCGAGCCAGCGCTTGGGCTCCGCGACGCCGTCGAGCATGGCCGCGCGGTCGCGGTACGACCGCCCGGCGAAGCTGAACATCAGCTCGGTGTGCTCCCGTTGCCGGCCGTCGTAGAAGTCGCGGTAGTAGTGGTCGAGGCCGTCGAGCGTGAGCCGCGGGTTCTGGAAGATGTGGCCGCAGCCCCCGCACTCGTCGAGCACGAACGTGCCCGGCTTGCCCTGGAACAGGTCGGGCACCTGCACGGCCCGGTCGAGGTCGCTCTCGCCGCACCACGGGCACTCGGTCCGCCGGGGCTCGAAGAACGCGGCGAGGCGGGCCGCATCGGCGTCGTAGCCGGCGCGCCGCTGCCGGTCCGCCTCGGCGAGCCGCGCGCGATGGCGGCGCACCGGCGCCGGCGCGGGCTGGGCGAACGGGCGCACGACCGAGGCCAGCGCACGAGCCGGACGGGCCAGCAGATCGGACACGGCCACGTCGCGCGACCGCACCGGCCCACCCCACCCGACGATGCGGGGCTCGGCCATGTACGCGACCAGCGCCGCAGTGCCAGCCACGGGGTGGACGAGCGGCGCCAGCCCGGCGAGCAGGGCGGCCACCGCCGGCAGCGGGGCCAGCGCCGGCGCCGCGACACCAGCCAACGCGTGCAGCGACGGCATCCGCCAGGCCGGGTCGGGGTCGACCGCGCACATCCGGGGCGCCACCACGAGGTCGGTGCTGGTCGGCGCATACCGCTTGAGCCGGCGTGACAGCTCCAGGTAGGCCACCGGGTCGAGCTCGCGCCAGCGTGCGCCGCCGGGGTCGGTGTCGGTCGCCTCGGCCCACGCGATGCGATCGAGCACGCCGGAGCGCACGACGCAGGCGTGCCCGGCGCCGCGGCCGACGGCGAGCCGGTCATGGCAGTAGGTGGCCGGGTCGATCTGCAGCAGGAGGGCCGTGAGCGTCCCGACCGGCAGGTCGCCCGGCACCAGGTCGACGACGTCGAGGTCGTGCCCCGATGCGTGGGCGATCGCGGCCGCTGCCGTCGCCGCGTCGACGTGCACGCCGGCTGCCGTCACGACCACGAAGCCGTCCGATGGCGGGACACGTGTGCTGCCGGCGGCGGGTGATTCCTCGTCGCGATCCACGAGGACCGCGAGCGCCCGTGCCCGGGACCGCAACCACGCAGCCTTGGCCGCGGTGGCGGCTGCTGCTGCGATCATCCCGAACGCGACGAGCGTCGACCGGCGCGTCTGCTGGCGCATCTGCTGGACCCCCCGAACGTGCACCAGGCGCCCACCCCGTCCGGGCCAGGCGCCTCACGTGGCCGACGCTAGTCGGCGTAGGGGTCAGCAGCGAGCGCGTTCCGCCAGTGCTGCGTCAATAGCGGCCTGCGGCTGGGCCTGGGCCGTGCCCGGCGGTCAGCGCAGGGCGCGGAGGCGGGCCTGGATGTCGACGAAGTCGGGGTCGCTGGCCGCCACCCGGCCGAACAGCTCGCGCGCTCGCGGTGCGTCGCCGGCCCGCTCGTACAGGTCGGCCAGGGCGTAGGTCATGCGGAGGTGGTGCAGCATCGGCCGCTTGGTCGGCTTGTTGCCCGCGGCGAGCAGGGAGATGGCGTCGTCGAGACGCCCCTGGTCGGCGAGGGCGCCGGCGGCGACGATGCGGCCTTCGGCGACCAGCTCGGCGCTCGGGCTGGCGGCCCGCAGCTCGTCCCACAGCTCCTCGACCTCGGCGTACTGGCCGAGCGCGCGGTAGCAGTCGGCGAGGACAGGGTGCTGCTCGGTGCTGTCCGTCTGGGTGCGGAACGCCTCGAGCTCGCGCTTGGCCTGCGCCCACCGTCCGAGCCGGTAGAGCGTGAGGCCGTGGAGCTCGCGCACCGAGGCTGCACCGGGCGCCTGCTCGGCGAGTGGTCGCAGGATGCGCCGGGCGTCTTCGTAACGCTCGCGGCGGAACGCATCCGACGCGTCCTTCAGCCGCGACTCGAAGCGAGCGAGGCGCGCCGGCGCCACCACCCCGCGCAGGTCGTCGTGCTCGGCCCGCCCGGCCGGCTGGTCGGGCGCGTCCTGGCTGCGGCGCCGACGGTCGCGCTGGGCCCGCGCCCCGGCGGGGCGACGGGTCTGGCGCCGATCGGCGCCCCCGGGTGGCTGGCGTGGACCGCCCGATCGGCTGCGCCCGACGGCACCGGACGCCTCGTCACGCAGCTCGCCCTCGTCGATCCATTCCTCGGGCGACCACGGTGCCTCGCCGCGGCCCGTGTCGTCGTCGCGACCATCCCGGGCCTCCTGGCCTGCCGCACGCCACGCCGCCGAGGCACCACCGTCGTCGGCGGCCCGCCCTGCGCCCCGCCGTGCGAGCCCACCCCACTGACGGGGACCGCGCATCTCGGCGCCGCGCTCAGGCTGCCGCTCGCGCCGTCGTCCGGGGGCACCGTCACGGCCACCCGCTCGCGCCGAGCGGCTGTCGTCGCCCCGCCGGTCTGGTCGCCGCCGCCCGTCACCTCGCGGGCGCGGACCGTCGAGCGAACCACCGCCGGGCGCATCGCGCCTGCGGCCGCCTCCATCCCCTGGCGCGCGGGCACCACGAGCGCCGGGGGCACCGCCACGGCGGCCATAGCGATCCTGGCCACCACCTGCGCCCCGCGCCGGGGGAGCGCCGCGTCGCCGGGGCGGGCCATCGCCGTCGCGGCCGGGTTGGCGTTGCTCACCTGCTCGCCCGCTCCGCCCGGCCCCGCCGGCCCGGCGGCCGTCGTCGCTCCAGCTTCCACGGCGGGTGTCGCCCGAGCTGCGCCGCTGCGATGTGGACCCGTCCCGCTGGCTGTCCCGACCACTCCGCCCGGGGGCCTGGCCCGTGGGACGGCCGGGCCGGTTGCGGCCCGTACGGTCGGGGGCACCTGAACGGCGGCCACTGTCGGACCGACGCGGACCGCGCCGATCGCCGCCTGGGGGAGGGGGAGGTGCCATGGGGACGAGCCTACTTTCACGATCGCACGGCCCCTCGGGAGGGTGAGATGTCGGGCCGAAAACGAGAAGAGGACCGCCCGTGGGCGGTCCTCTTCCAAAGCGAAATCCGGCAGCGACCTACTCTCCCAGGCAGTTTCCCGCCAAGTACCATCGGCGCGGGAGGGCTTAACTTCCGTGTTCGGAATGGGAACGGGTGTGACCCCTCCGCCATAGCCACCGAAAACCTGTTGTCACTCAGGGGACGCCACGAGGCGTCCGCTCCTTGAGGACTCCATAGCGAGCACGAATATCATTGTAAATCCAAGCCCTCGGCCGATTAGTACCGGTCGGCTGCACACGTTGCCGTGCTTCCACCTCCGGCCTATCAACGTGGTCGTCTACCACG
>JAFGPU010000188.1 GCA_016936035.1 Acidimicrobiales bacterium | reverse complement strand
TGCCCTTGTGCACGGTCCAGAACGCGACGGTCATCAGGCCCACGAGGCCCATGCCGGCGAGCGGCGTGAGCAAGCCGAGCGTGAGGCAGGTGCCCGTGGCCAGCTCGCCGAAGGCGGCAGCGCGGGCGTGCACCCGGCCCGGGCGCATCCCCATGCTGTCGAACCACCGGGCCGTGCCGGCCAGGCGACCACCCCGCATGATCTTGGCGTAGCCGTGGAAGGCGAACACGGGCCCGACGACGACGCGCAGCAGGAACAGCGCGAAGTTGAGCTGGTCGGCGGTGGGCAGGCTCTCCATGCCGCGCACCTTAGCGGCCGCGATCTGACGACCCGTCAGAGGCGTGGGCTAGCGTTCGACCATGACCGACGAGCGCCCGCTCACCGACCAGCTGACCGCACGCGAGGACCGCGGCGTGCTCTGGCTCACGCTCAACCGGCCGGAGGCGGCCAACGCCATCACGCCCGACCAGCGCGACCGGCTCATCGAGCTGCTGGCCGACGCCGGCCGCCGGGTCGAGGTGCGCGCCGTCGTCCTGACGGCCAGCGGCAAGCACTTCTGCACGGGCGCCGACCTGCGCCACTCCCGTCCCGGGCCGGAGCGGCCCGCCGGGGCCCCCGAGCGGGTGGTCGGCGACGTCGCCCGCGTCATCCAGGACGGCGCCCAGCGCCTCATCACGGCCGTCGTCGACTGCGAGAAGCCCGTGATCGGCGCGATCAACGGCACCGCGGCCGGCATCGGCGCCCACCTCGCGATGGCGTGCGACCTGGTGCTGGCCGCCGACGGCACCCGGTTCATCGAGGTGTTCGTGCGCCGCGGCCTGGTGCCCGACGGTGCGGGCTGCTGGCTCCTGCCCCGGCTCGTCGGGCTGCAGAAGGTCAAGGAGCTGATGTTCTTCGGCGACGACCTGCCCGCCGCCGAGGCCGAGCGCATCGGTCTGGTCAACCGCGTGGTCCCGGCCGACGAGCTCGACAAGGTCGCCGGCGAGTGGGCGACCCGGCTGGCGTCCGGGCCCACCCGGTCGATCGGGCTCACCAAGGCGCTGCTCAACCGCTCCCTCGACAGCGACCGGCCGACGGCCCTGCGCGAGGAGGCGCTCGCCCAGGAGATCAACATGACGACCCACGACGCCAACGAGGGCGTCGCCGCCTTCGTCGAACGGCGCGATCCCGACTACCAGGGCTGGTGACGAGGCCCCCGATGACCGCTGAGTAGGCTCGCACGGTGGCTCGCAGGGGAACCAAGGTCGTGGCCGTCGGCGTCGCCGCAGGGCTGGCGGTCGCCGCGGCGCGGCGCCGTCGCAACGCCGCGGCCGGGCGGGACGGCGGGGGTGCCGCCATCGCCGCGCGGTCGCGCAACCAGCGGCGCGCCGAGCTGGCCAAGCTGGGCGGGCGCGCCGGCGCCGGGTTCGCCGTGCACCGGGCCCGCCGCGTGTTCGCCTCGGCCGAACGGCAGGTCGAACTCGACCAGCAGTTCGAGCTGCGCACCGCGGAGCAGGTCGCCGAGGCGCTGGGCGGCATGAAGGGCGCCTTCATGAAGCTGGGGCAGATGGCGTCGTACCTCGACGTCGGGCTGCCCGACCACGCCCGCGAGGCGCTCACCGAGCTGCAGCACAACGCACCGCCGATGTCGGCCGAGCTGGCGGCAGACGTGGTCGAGCGCGAGCTCGGCGCGCCACCCGACCGCGCCTTCGCCGAGTGGGACCCGCAGCCGCTCGCCTCGGCATCGATCGGCCAGGTCCACCGGGCGATCACCCGTGACGGCCGGGCCGTCGCCGTCAAGGTGCAGTACCCCGGCGTCGACGCCGCCATCAGCGCCGACCTCGAAGCCGCGGGCGCGGTGTTCGGCGCCATGGGCCTGGCCTTCTCCGGCTTCGAACCCGGACCGCTCGTCGACGAGATCCGGGCCCGCGTCGTCGAGGAGCTCGACTACGCCAACGAGGCGCACAACCAGCAGCTGTTCGCCGACTTCTACCGCGACCACCCGTTCATCCACGTCCCCGACGTGGTCGGCGAGCTGTCGACCCCCCGCGTCCTCACCACCGACCTCGCCGAGGGTGTGCGCTTCGACGTCATGGCGACGTGGGACCAGGACGAGCGCAACCTGGCGGCCGAGGCCATCTACCGGTTCGTGTTCCGCAGCCTCTACCGCCTCAACGCCTTCAACGGCGACCCGCACCCCGGGAACTACCTGTTCCAGCCGGGCGGGCGCGTGACCTTCCTCGACTTCGGCCTGGTGAAGCACTTCACCCCGCACGAGATCGACGTCTTCGGCGACATGATCCGCGCCCTGGTGATGGAGGGCGACACGGCCCGCTACCGCAGCATCATCGAGCGCATCGGCCTGCTGAAGCCGGGCACCCCCGTGTCCGACGAGCAGGTGCACGAGTACTTCAGCCACTTCTACGAGTTCGTCCTGCACGACCGGGTCGTCACGATCACGCCGCAGTGGTCGACCGACGCCGTGGCGCGCTTCTTCGACCCGACCGGCCCCTACGCCCCCATCATCAAGGCCGCCAACCTGCCGGCCAGCTTCGTCATCATCCAGCGCATCAACCTCGGGCTCATGGCCATCCTCGGTGACCTCCGAGCCACCGCCAACTTCCGCCGCATCGCCGACGAGCTGTGGCCCTGGGTCGACGGCCCGCCCTCCACCGAGATGGGCAAGGCCGAGCACGACTGGCTGTCGGCGCGCGCTTCCTGAGCGCACGACCCTCCCCCGCCGGGCTGGCCGATGTCCCTACGATGCGGGCGTGGCGCACCGACCGGCCCGGACGCTCGCCGAGGTGCTCGACGACGCGCTCCGGCGGACGCCGCTGACGCCGGTCGACGTCGAGTCGCCGGCCACCGCCGACGGCGAAGTCGTCGAGCAGGTCCGATCGACCCTCGAGGACGCCGCCGGCGCCGCCGTGCCCACAGGCAGGTGGTCGGCCGGCGACCCGCTCCGGCTGGCGAAGGGCACCGTGAGCTGGCTGCTGCGCTGCCCGCAGCGGGCGCTCGTCCACGACGACGGGGGCGCGTCCGACGACCTGGTGGCGGGGCTGGCCGTCGACGCCGCGGCCAAGCTCGCCACCCTCGTCCCCCATCGACCGCCGACGGCCGAGACGGCGCTCGCCTACCTGGCCGCCACCGGCGACACCACCGCCGCCGACCACCTGGCCGACCTCGGTGATCGGGCCGCCCGCCTCGTCGACGACATCGCGGCGCGCATCGACCTGCTGGCGGCGACGTGGCCCACCATCGAGCCCGACTGGTGGCCCCGCGTCGAAGAGCCCGTGCGGGTCCGTCTCGGCGACGGCGCCGTCCAGCTGGCCGGACGCCTCGACCTGCTGCTCGGCGGGCCGCCGAGCGCTCGGCCGCCGGTGGTGGTCGAGGTGAAGGGTGGCCGCTGGTACGACGGCATGCGGGCCGACGGGCACTTCTACGCGCTGCTGGCCGCCCTGCGCGACGGGGTGCCGCCACGCGCGGTCGTCACCGTCGTGGCCGACGGCACCACCCAGGTCGAACCGGTGCGCCCCGCGGTGCTCGTCACCGCGGCCGAGCGCGTCGCCGAGGCGATGCAGGTCGCGGCCGCCATCGCCGCCGGCGAGCCACCGGCCGTGCACCCGGGCAGCCACTGCGTCCACTGCCCGCTGCGGTCCGACTGCGCCGCCGGCCGGACGTGGCGGGCCGACGACCCGCTGGCGGGGTGACCGAGGGATGGGCGACCGACGGAACATCTGGCGTCCCTCACCAGCATCACGACACCTGAGAGACGCCAGAATCCCGACGACCGGTGAGGCCACGGCGACGACCGGGGTGGCCCGGTGAGGGACGCGGTGGGCGCCGCCGACCGGCTGCGGGAGACGGTCACCCCCGCGGTCGACGCCGCGCTGGAGATTGCCTCTGCGCCTCCCGGCGCCGTGTTCGTCGGGTGGGCGGCCGCGGTCGACGCCGCCACGTGCCCGGCCCGGTACCGGGCGCAGGGCGAGGACGGTTGGGGATTCCCCGGGTGGTCGCCGGCCACCGCGGCCGGCGCCGTCGCCCGCTCGGCGCTGGACGCGCATCTCGAGGTCACCGACGCCGACCAGGCCGGCCAGCCCGTGCCCGCGCCGGCGCCCGTCGAGACGGTGCGGCGCTGGATGCGCGCCACGGGCACGCTCGACGCCCGGGGTGTCGGCGCCTGGGTGGGCGAGCTGCGGGCGGCGGGCGACACCGCCACCCTGGCCGCCGTCGCCGCTGCCGCGAGCCGGTGGCTGGGTGGCTTCGTCCGGGTGGTGGGCTGGCCGCTCCCGCAGGGGATGGCGCTGCTCAACGTGACACGGGAGGGCCCCACCGGCACCGCCCCCCGGTGGTGGCCGCGCCAGGGCTCTCCGGTCTGTGTGGCCAGCGGTGCGGACGCCCGGATCGGGCGGGTGACGGGAGCCGGCGGCCACACCCTCGTCGTCCACCGCGCCTCCTCCGGTGACGACGACGACCTGCGCCGGCGCGCCGGGTTCGAGGCGGCCGCCGGCGCCCTGGCTCTCCGCGTGGCCCCGGCGGCGGTGACGATCACCGCGGGCGACACGGGCGAGCGGGCCCGGATCGTCGTCGACGAGGGCCTGCTCGCCGCCGGTGGGGAGATGATCGTGGACGTGGTGCGCCAGCGGGTCGTCGCGGTCGAGCGCGGCCACGACGCCGCCGACGCCCGTCCGTCGCGCCGCTGCCGGTGGTGCGAGGTCCGCGCCGACTGCGCTCCGGGCCAGGCCTGGGTGGCGGGCCCCGGTCGGTGGCGGGGCGGCCTGCCGGCGATCGGCGGCGGCTGAGGGGCGATCAGCCCCGCCGGCGATCGGCCGCGGCTGAGGGGCGATCAGTCGCGCGGGCGACGGGTCGGGTCGCGTCGGGCGCACCCTCGGTCGCCCTCGAACACGCCGACCCGGAACCCGTCGGCCTCGAGCCGGTCGGCCTCGGCGACCTCGGCGTCCGCGAGGGACTCGGGTTCGGTGAGCTTGCGCATCTTGAGGTCGTCGAGCCGGTCCCGCTGGTCCGGGTCGAGGGCGTCGTACGAGGCCACCAGCTCGACCCGCGGGTCGCGCAGGCATTCGAGGTAGGCGTCGCGCCACGCGCCGCCGTAGTGCACGGCCACCGTCAACCGGACGTCGTAGTCGCCGCCCCGGTCGTAGCGGTGGGCGTGCCCCCACTTCAGGCCCGCGGCGCCGTCGCCGGTCAGGACGTCGTAGCCGTCTTCGATCATGTAGTAGATCAGGCCGGGGGCGTTGTGCCCGACCAGATCGCCCACGCTGTCGATGCGGTAGGTGACGTCGCGTGGCAGCTCAGCGTCGACTTGGGCCCGCAGGTCCTGCACCGCCGCGCGCTCGCGCACCGCGCCCGGCTCGATCGTGGTGGCGTCGCCCCAGCTCCAGGCGACGGTGGCGACCAGTCCGGCGCAGGCCGCCGCTCCGATGACCCGGCGCGCGGTCGCGCCCCGTCCGATCACGTCCCGTCCGGCCACGCCTCGCACGCTCGGCTCGGCGACCCGCCAGATGGTCCAGCCGACGGTGAACCACACGAGCATCCCGATGACCTTGAGCCACTGGGTCAGGTACAGGAACACCGGCTCGACGAGGTTGCCGGCGGCGGGGATCGCCGCCACCACGAGGGCGATCGTGAGGGTCGCCAGCGCCGCGACATCGGCGAGGCGACGCCGGCGGGCGACGTGGACGCAGCCCGCGAGCACCGCCAGCACGACGAACACGACGACAGGTCCCGACCCGAGGGCGTTGCGGAAGTTCGACGGCTCGGCGCCCCCCATCCACGGACCGTCCGGCCGGACGTGGCGGCTGACCAGGCTCAGGCCTTCGACCAGGCCGATCTGTTCGCCCGCGCCGGCGGCCAGGTGGCCGGCGGCCAGCACGAGGTTGTGCGTGTCGAAGACGAGATCGACGAGGGGCGGCAGCCAGAGGACGGCGGCGACGACCAGCGCGAGCGTCCCCGCACGCCCCAACGGGTGCCGGAGAGGGCCCGGACGGGCGGCGTCCATCCCGGCGCCCGCGCCCGGCTCGTCGTCGGGCACCAGCCGCCGCCGCCAGCGGGTCCAGCACACGAGCCAGACCGCGACGACCGCGAGGAGGGGGCCGAACGATACGTGGCACTGGATGGCGACCGTGGCCGGCACCGCGGCCACCACGAGGGCCTCGGGACGCCCCAGGGCCGCGTCCCACGCCAGCAGCACCGCAAGCAGGAAGGGCAACAGACCCAGGAACGGGTTCCACAGGTTGACGAGGGTGGCAGGGCCGAGCCCGTGGATCAGCAGGCCCACGAAGATCAACACGGCCACGGTGAGGGGGTAGCGCCCGCGCCGCCAGGCGACGGCGCCGATGGCGGCGATGGTGACCGCGTTGAGGATGGCGGCCGTCCACTCGAGCGAGCGCGGGTCGCCGGACGTCAACCGGTAGAGCGGGGCGGCCGCGTAGTAGATGACGGGCCCGGGGTGGGCCCACCCCTTCACCGAGTACGTACCGAGCAGCGGCGTGTCGCCGGTGCCGACCTGTCCCGTGCGGAAGAGCATGCTGGCCCAGTCGCCCACGGGCAGCCAGGTGTCGCCGATGCGCGACAGGCCGCCGATGACGACGGGGCTGACGGCGAGCGCCACCAGCAGCACCGGCACCCAGCGCCGCGACGGGCGGGAGGGCGCGACGCGGCCCTCGTCGGTGTCGCGGAGATCCTCCCCAGCCTCGGCGCTCGCATGCGTCAGGATCAGCGCAGTCTTGCAGAGACGACCGCTCGGTGCGGCCTCCGGGTCACTCCCAGGATCCGAGCTTGCCGACCGGGCCGTGACCGCCGCCCAGCTGCCACCCGGCCGACGCGACCAGGCCGTCGTGCACGAAGCGCTTGGCGGCGGCGACGGCGTCGGGCACGGTGCGACCGCGCGCCAGGCCGGCGGCGGTCGCAGCGGCGAACGTGCAGCCCGTGCCGTGGTCGTTGCCGGTGTCGACGCGGGTGCTGCGCAGCTCGGTGAGCTCGCCGGTGGCGGTGTCGTAGACGACGTCGACCGCCTCGGCGCTGCGAGACCCGCCGGGCGCCTCGGCCTGGTGGCCGCCCTTGACGACCACCCAGCGCGGGCCGAGCCCGCCGAGCTCACGGGCGGCGTCCCGCGCGTCGGCCACCGTCTCGACCGTGCCCTGCAGCAGCGTGCCCGCCTCCCGCGAGTTGGGGGTGATCACGAGAGCGTGCGGGAACAGGGCGTCGACGTAGGCCCGCTCTGCGCCCGGGTCGAGCAGCCGCGCCCCGGTCGACGAGACGAGGACGGGATCGACGACGAGGTGGGGCAACCGCCCGGACGCCGCTTCGGCCGCCACCGCGCACACCACCTCCTCGGTGGCGAGCATGCCGGTCTTGACCGCCGCCACGGGCAGGTCGTCGAGCACGGCGTCGAGCTGGGCCTGTAGGAACTCGACCGGCGGCACGTGGACACCGGAGACACCGAGGGTGTTCTGGGCGGTGAGCGCGGTGACGGCGGCGGCGCCGTGCACGCCCAGCGCCGCGAAGGTCACGAGGTCGGCCTGGATGCCGGCCCCACCCCCGGAGTCGGACCCGGCGATGGTCAGCGCCACCGGTGGCGTTGCAGTCATGTCGTCGCTCTCCTCACCTCGTCGGCGACCGACCGGACGACGGTCGCCGGGTCCTGTGCCCCCATCACGGCGCCCATCAGCGCCACCGCGGCGGCACCGGCCTCGACGCAGGCCCGAGCGCGCCCGGGGCCGATGCCGCCGAGGGCGACCACGGCCAGGCCGGGCACGACCCGGCACCCGGCCGCCAGGCCGTCGAGCCCCAACGGTGGCCCGTAGCCGGGCTTCGACGGGGTCGTGAACACCGGCGAGTACGTGGCGTGGTCGGCACCCGCCCGCTCGGCCGCCTGCAGCTCGCCCGGCGAGTGGCACGACCGTCCGCGGCGGAGACCGTCGACCGCGTCCGGCCAGGGGTCGGCGGCGGCCAGGTGCACGGCCTCGGCGCCGACGGCCGCGGCGAGGTCGGCATCGCCGGCCACCCACAGCTCGGCGCCGGTGGCGGCGGTCAGGGACCGCAGGTGCTCGGCCAGCAGG
>JAFGPU010000187.1 GCA_016936035.1 Acidimicrobiales bacterium | reverse complement strand
CGCGGCGACCCTGGCGGCCCTGCCCGGCGTGTCGCGGGTCGACGCCGCCACCGGCACCTACTGCGGCGAGGGCGTCGCCGACCAGTTCGGCTGCGATCCCGGCCAACTCGTGTTGGCGCCCGACAGCGCCCCCCGCTACGAGGGGTTCCGGGGTGACGGGGGCGGCACCTACCTGTCCGTCGTCCCGGCTGTCGAGCCGTTCTCGCCCGAGGGCGAAGACCTCGTCGAGGCCGTGCGGGGCGTCGACGCCCCGGTGCCCATGCTGGTCACCGGCCAGTCGGCGAGCCTGGTCGACGTCACCGACTCGCTGTTCTCGCGGCTGCCCCTCGCACTCGGCCTCATCGCCGCCATCACCGCCGTGCTGCTGTTCCTGATGTTCGGCAGCGTCGTGATCCCGCTCAAGGCCATCGTCCTGAACCTGCTCAGCCTCAGCGCCACGTTCGGGGCGATGGTGTGGATCTTCCAGGACGGCCACCTGGCGGGCGTGCTCGACTTCACCCCCACGGGCGGGGTGGCGGCCGCCATGCCGATCCTGATGTTCTGCGTCGCCTTCGGCTTGTCCATGGACTACGAGGTGTTCCTGCTGTCCCGCATCAAGGAGGAGCACGACCACGGCGCCGACAACGTGACGTCGGTGGCGGTGGGCCTGGAGCGCACCGGGCGCATCGTCACGGCCGCCGCCGTGCTCATCGCCGTGGTGTTCCTCGCGTTCGTCACCGGACGCGTGAGCTTCATCAAGATGTTCGGGCTGGGCCTGACCGTGGCGGTGATCATGGACGCCTTCCTCATCCGGGGCACGCTCGTGCCGGCGTTCATGCGCCTCGCGGGCGACTGGAACTGGTGGGCGCCGGCGCCGCTGCGCCGCGTGCACGCCCGGTGGGGCATCCGCGAGTCGGTCGACCTCGACGGCGCCGTCGACGTACCCCCGCCGCTGGCGCCCGCCACCGTCGGACCGGACCAGGCGTGACGGCCGGCGATACCCTCGGCATCGCATGACCACGCCGGCGACGACCGCTGCCAGCCGCCGCCCCCGCCTACGCAGAGGCGAGGGGCGGCAGCTGCGCGACGAGATCCTCGCGACCGCCGAGCGCATGCTGCTCGACACGGGGTCGCAGGACGCGGTGTCGATCCGGGCGGTCGCCGACGCCGTGGGCGTGACGCCGCCGTCGATCTACCGCCACTTCGACGACAAGGCCGCGCTCATCTTCGACGTGTGCGCCCGTCACTTCGCCGCCCTCGAGGACCACCTCCGCCGCGCGTGCGCCGGCATCGACGATCCGGTCGACCGACTCACGGCGCTCGGCACGGCCTACATCGGCTTCGGCATCGCGAACCCCGAGCCCTACCGCATCATGTTCATGACTCGGCCCGACAGCGCCCCCGAGGGCTACCAGGGCAGAGAGCTGGCCGACTCCGCCTCGTTCGCGCTGCTTCTCGACTGCGTCCAGCAGTGCATCGACGCCGGCCGGTTCCGGCCCCACCTCACCGACGCGTTCCGCCTCTCCCTGGGGTTCTGGGCCCGGGTGCACGGTCTGACGTCGCTGCGGGTCAGCAAACCCGACATCGCCTGGCCCGACGACGCCGGCTTCATCGAGGACTACGCCGAGACGTGCCTGCGGGGCGTCGTGCGCGACGGCTGAAACGCCGGATCTGCGACGAGCGACGAGCGACGCGCGACGGCACGGTCAGGCGTCGGCCGGGTCGGCGCGCCAGTCGCGGTCGGGCGAGAGGTAGATGAGCGGCAGGCTCATCGCCGACACGGCGCCCTTCACCGTGAGGTTCACCAGGAAGACGTCCCACACCGCGGCCCACGGCAGGGTCAGGGCGTCGCCGCCGAGGAGAGGCAGCGCCCCGAACGCCCCGACCGCGAACAGCGCGTTGTCGATCGGCACGCTCACCGCGTTGCTCACCGCCACCCGGGCCCACTGGTAGCGCGTCGTCACCCGCCGGACGAACCAGTGGTACACCTCGCCGTCGATCAGCTCGCTGACGACCTGCGCCACGATCGACGCGACGACGATGCGCCACAGCGGCCCCAGCACGGCCGCGAACTCGTCGTCGAGCCCGTAGGAGGCGTCGGGGCGCACGCCCGCCACCCACTGCAGGTAGCCGGCGAGGAACAGGTTGACCCCCGCGGCGGTGAGGACGACGGTGCGGGCCAGGCGCTTGCCGAGCGTCTTGTGCACGACGTCGCGCAGCGTGAAGGTGATCGGGTAGACGAACGTGCCCATGTCGACCGCCCGTCCGAAGGTCGACCCGATCTTGACGCTGGTGACGTTCGCGATGATCTGGGCGCCGACGTAGGCCCCCACGGCGGCGATCGCCAGGTGCGTGGCCGTGACGGCAGGTCGGGACGGGCGATCGACGGTCGGCGCGGGCGCGTCCGAGGTCGCGGGCTGCATGTGAGGGGGAACCTCCGGTTTTGGTGAGGCGGGTAGCCGGTACCGCCGGGCGGCCAGTGTAGGTTCCGCGCCCGTGGCGACCCCCACCCCCACGCACACGGTGACGCTCGACGAGGGCCGGGTGATGACCGTCGACGACACCGGCGACCGCGGGGGCGTGCCCGTGCTGTACCTGCACGGAACCCCCGACTCGCGCCTGGCCCGCCACCCCGACGACGAGCTGGCGGCGGCCGCCGGCGTGCGGCTGCTCGCGATCGACCGCCCGGGCTACGGGGGTTCGTCGGCCCTCGCCCCGCCGTGGTCACCGCGGTGGCCCGACGACCTGGCCGCCGACGTGGCGCGCACCCTCGACGTGCTCGACGTCGACCGGTGCGCGGTGCTGGCGTGGTCGGGCGGCGCCCTCGCAGCGCTGGCACTGGCGGCGCAGTCCGACGCTACCGGCGCGTCGGGCACGGCCACGTCGCCGGGGTCGCGCCCGGCGACGTCGGGCACCGACCCGGGCCCGGCACCGGCCACCGGTCCGCCGGCCCTCGCCGGCCGGGTGGCGGCGCTGGGCCTCGTCGGAGGGCTCGTGCCCCGCCAGGCATACGACGACCCCGCGGTGCAGGCGGCGGCGATGGGCCGTCTCGGGGTGATCGAGCTCGCCGACGTCGTGCCGCCGGGCGACCTGGGGGCCGAGGTCGCACCCATGCTGGCGCCGTTCCCCTGCGACCGGGCGCTGGCCGCCGAACACCAGGCCGAGCACCGCACCGCCGCCGACGCCGCCGAGCTGGCCACCGTCGCCGGCGCAGCCGATCGGATGGCAGAGGCGCTGGTGGAGGCCGTCCGTCCCGGCCTGGACGGCGTGGCAGCCGACGTCGAGGCCCAGGCCCGGCCGCTCCCTGTCGACCTCGCGGCGGTCAGGTGCCCCACCCGCCTCTGGTACGGCGCCGACGACGTGGTGACCCCGCCGGCGTTCGGCCGGTGGTACCGGGCGCACCTGCCGCGGGCGTCGCTGACGATCGTCGAGGGCGCGGCGCACTACCTCGCGTTCACCCGCTGGGCCGACATGCTGGCCGCGCTGGCCCGCCTCGTCGCCTGAGCGGGCAGGATGCCGTCCGCTCAGGTGGGGCAGGCGTTGCTGACGGTGGCCACCAGCACGCACCCGGCGGACGCGGCCGCCTCGAAGGCGTCGCGCAGGGCGGCGAACACCTCGTCGGAGGGGCCGGACACGGTGCTGCTCATCGCCCCGGGCTCGACCGCCAGCCCGTGGCGCCGCACGGCGGTCAGGGCGCCCTCCACCGCCGGGCCGAGGTCCGGGGTGCCGAGCGGGTAGACGCTGAACTGGCACGTGACGTTCTGCACGGCTCACCTCTCGATCGTGACGACACGGAACGCCCCGGGGACGCGCGCCCGCCGCGCCATCCGCTCGGCTCCCGGCCCCCACCGGGCGAGGCCCGGCAGCATCCCCGGCGCGTGCAAGGTCTCGTCCACGGTCACCGTCCCGTGGGGCGCAGCGAGCCGGGTCAGCGCCGCGCCCGTCAGGAACCGGGCGTCGGTCCACGGGGGGCCGCGCAGCTCGCGCCGGTGCCACAGCCCCCAGGCGCTCCGCGGGTTGAGCACCCCGACCACGACGGTCCCGGGCGACCGGGTGACGCGGGCCATCTCGGCGATGACCGCTGCGGGATCGTCCACGAACTCGAGCACGGTGACCGCGATCGTCGCGTCGACGGCGCGGTCGCGGAACGGCAGGCGCTCACCGACGGCGAGGACCGGCGCGTCGACGCGCCGGTGCCGGCGGGCGGCTGCGAGCATGCTGGGATCGGGATCGAGGCCGACGACGCGCGCGCCGAGCGCGCGGGCGACGGCGGCCGACTGCCCGGTGCCGCAGCCGACGTCGAGGACGAGACGGTCCGCGCCGGGTCCGAGCCGCTCGCCGACCAGATCGGACTCCAATGCCCACGCGTAGCGCCCCCACGGGGTGTCGAACCAGGCGTCGTACCGCTCGGCCTTGCTCGCCTCGTCGCCACCGGGATCCCAGGTCACCGCCACAGGGTGCCGCACGCGGCGCGGCGTGGACAGGGCCGAACGGCTTCCCGGGCGGCAGCCGGTGGCGGTGCCTGGCGCTCCGGCCGCCGTCCATCCGGCCGTCAGGCCGACATGAGGTGCCGGCGCCTCGCTACGTTCCCCGCATGCCGCGCCTCCACCAGGTCAGCCGCGACGAGGCCACCGCGCCCATCGTCGGCGCCATGTACGACTTCGTGTTCGGTCCGGACCGCGACCCGGTCGCCGAGCCGGGCACGGCCACGGGCACCCCCGGCGACTGGTGGACCACCTTCGCCCTGGTGCCCGACGTGCTGAAGCACTGCGTCGACGGGTTCGCGCTCTACCGCTCGCCCGACCGCGCGCTGCCCGCGGAGCTGCGCGAGCTGGGCCAGTTCCGCGCCGGGTGGGCGCGGCAGAGCCAGTTCGTCTACAGCCAGCACGCCAAGTCGTGCCGCGCCCTCGGCATGTCGGAGGAGAAGATCGCCGCCCTGCCCCACTGGCCGGTCGCCGACTGCTGGTCGCCGGCCGAGCGGGCCGTGCTCGCGTACACCGACGCCCTGGTGCTCGAGGGCGGGCGCGTGTCGGACGGCGTCTTCGCCGCGCTGCGCGAGCACCTGACCGACGAGCAGATCCTGGAGCTGACCTACATCACCTGCCTGTACGCCATGCACGCGACCATGAGCCGGGCACTGCGCACCGAGTGGGACGACCGCGACGAGCCGATCGTCGAGGTGCCCGGCGAGCACCGGTCGCTGGCCCCCGAGGTCGGCGTCGAGCCGGGCCGCACGGCGGCCGACGAGGCCCTAAGACGCCGCTGAGCCGCTGCCGGTGGGAGCCACCGGGGTCCACTCGGCCGGCAGGTGCTTGATGCCGTTGATGAAGCCCGAACGCAACCTGTCGGGCTCGCCCACCGAGCGGATGTCGGGCAGCCGGCGCAGCAGCGCGCTGAACATCACCGACACCTCGCGCCGGGCCAGGTGCGCGCCCAGGCAGAAGTGGGGGCCGGGCCCGCCGAAGCCGATGTGGTCGTTGGGGGTGCGGCCGACATCGAACGTGTGCGGGTCGGCGAACACGGCCTCGTCGCGGTTGCCCGACCAGTACCAGAGCACGACCTTGTCGCCCTCGGAGAACTCCTGGTCGCCGAGGCGCACGCCGTCCTGCGTGACGGTGCGGCGGAAGTGGATGACCGGCGACGCCCACCGCACGATCTCCTCGACCGCGGTGGGCGCCATGCCGTCGATGTCGTCGAGCCAGCGCTGCTTCTGGTCGGGGTGCTCGGTCAGCGAGACGAGGCCGTGGGCGATGGCGTTGCGGGTGGTCTCGTTGCCGGCCACGACGAGGAGGATGAAGAACGACGCCAGCTCCTGCGTGGTCAGGTGCTCGCCGTCGACCTCGCTCGTCACCAGCGCCGAGACCAGGTCGTTGCCGGGGTCCGCGATCCTCGCCTCGCCCAGCTCGGTGACGAGCTGGGCCAGCTCCTGGCCCGCCGTGAGGATCGCCATCGTCACGCCCATCGGGTCCTCGATGTCGTCCACGTACTCGGGATCCGTGAAGCCGAGGATCACGTTCGTGCGGTCGAACACGAACTGCTCCTGGCTGCGGGGGATGCCCATCATGTCGAGGATGAT
>JAFGPU010000186.1 GCA_016936035.1 Acidimicrobiales bacterium | reverse complement strand
GCAAGCTCAGCGCAGCCGAGCGCAACGAGCGGGTCGAGGACGCCGCCCGCGTGCTGGGGTTGGAGGAGCTCCTCTCGCGCAAGCCGGCGGCCCTGTCCGGTGGCCAGCGCCAGCGGGTCGCGCTGGCGCGCGCCTTCGTGGGACGACCCCAGGCGTTCCTCATGGACGAGCCGCTGTCCAACCTCGACGCCAAGTTGCGGGCCGCCACCCGCCTCGAGCTGGTCGACCTTCACCGCCGCGTCCAGACAACCGTGGTGTACGTCACCCACGACCAGGTCGAGGCCATGACGATGGCCGACCGCATCGCCATCCTGTCGGAGGGACGGCTGCAGCAGGTGGGGACGCCGCAGGAGGTGTACGACGTTCCGGCCAACCTGTTCGTCGCCGGCTTCATCGGCACGCCACCCATGAACTCGCTGCCCGGCAGGTTCACCACCGGGGGCGGGGGCGGCATCGAGGTCGCCGGGGGCCGGGTCCCGGTGCCACCGGGGCTCACCACCTCGCTCGAGGACGGGCGGTCGGTCGTGGCGGCTGTGCGCCCCGAGCACCTGGCGGTGAGCACCGACGGGCCGATCGAGCTGGTCGTCCGAGCGGTCGAGTGGTTGGGGCACGAGTGCCTGGTCTTCGGGTCGATCGGCCCGTCGCCGGTGGTGGTCCGGCAGACGGGCATGGCCACGGTCGAGGCCGGAGGCACGACCCGGCTGTCCGTCGACCCCGGCCACGTCCACCTCTTCGACCCCGACACGACGCTGCGGCTGGCATGAGCGACGCGCCCGGTGGACGTCCCGCCGACCCGTGGGAGGGCGACCAGGTCGAGGTGGGGTCGTTCGCCGGCGTCGTCGACGCCGGCAACGCCGCCGGTGGCGCACCGCTGGCGCTCAGCGAGCGGCGCGCCGGGCGCCGCCGGCGCGGGCGGCAGCGGCAGCGCTACTCCGCCAAGGAGATCGGGCTGGCCCTGCTGCTGCTGGCGCCTTCGATCGCGGTGTTCGTGGTCTTCTTCTACCGCCCGTTCCTGAACCTCTTGAACTGGGGCACCTTCGAGAGCCGGCGCAACGGCGCCTACTTCGAGGACGTGGGCCTGGCGCAGTACCGCGAGCAGCTCACCGGCGACGACTTCCGGGAGGGTCTCTGGCACAGCGTGCAGTTCGTGCTCTACACGGTGCCGGCGGGCCTCGTGCTGGGCGTGCTGCTGGCGGTGTCGGCCCACCGCAGGCTGCGGGGCATCAAGGTGTTCCAGGCCATCTTCAGCTCGACGCTCGCCAGCTCGGTGGCCGTCACCTCGGTCATCTTCTTCTACCTGTTCAACCCGGTCGTGGGCCTGGTCGCCACCAACTGGCTCAACGACCCCGACATGGCGATGTTCGCCGTCTCGCTGTCGTCGATCTGGCAGAACATGGGCCTCTCGTTCGTCATCGTGCTGGCCGGGTTGCAGGCGGTGCCCGACGAGGTCGTCGAGGCCGCCACGCTCGACGGCTACGGCCCCCTGCGCCGCCTGGTGCGCATCACCTTGCCGCTCATCTCGCCGGTGCTGCTGTTCCTGCTCGTGGTCCTGGTCATCTTCGGCCTGCAGGCCTTCGCCCAGATCGACATCATCACCAAGGGCGGGCCGGTAGGCGCCACCGAGACGCTGGTGTTCAAGATCAACCGGCTCAACCGGCCCGACAACATCGGCGTCGGCGCCGTGTACTCCGTGGGCCTGTTCTTCGTCACGCTCGCCGTGACGGCCCTGCAGTTCGTGATCCTCGAGAGGAGGGTCCACTATGCCCGCTGACGCCGGCACCGAGGCCGGGGCGGTGGTGACAGCGGGGGCTCCCGCGGCGGTCGCCAGCCCGCAGCGGGCGGCGGAGGGCGAGGTGACCCTGGCCGGCGACGGCGTGCTGGGCGCGCCGTCGCGGAGCGTGGCCGCCGCCGAGATCGGCAAGCCGTGGTGGCGGCGGGCGCTCGGCCTGGTCGGCCAGTACGCCGTTCTGGTCGTCCTGGCGACGATCGTGCTGCTGCCGCTGGTTTTCACCGTCCTCCAGGCGCTGTCGCCGCCGTTCCCCTACATCAACCAGGGCAAGCCCCTGCACCCGGTGGCGGTCGAGTGGAAGGACCGCACCTGGATCTCCGGTGGCCTCGCCTCGACGGTCGGCCGCACCCTCGTGGTGGCGCTGGCCCTCGCCTGGGTGCAGCTCAAGGCCGGCGGTGGCAGCGTGCGGCACCTCGCCCCCCTGGCGTCCCCGCGGCGCCTGGCGGCGGTCGTCGCGGGCGTCGTGGTCGTCGCCGCGCTGGCCGGGCAGGTGTGGACGGCCGCCGTCGACCGGTCGTCGGCCACCCCGGCGTGGTGGCTCGCGGCCATCGTCGGCGTGGCGGCGACCCAGCTCGTCGGCATCGGCGTCCGACGCCCCCTGTGGCGGCCGCTCGCGCTGGCGGGGCTGGTCGGCGTGGCCGTCACCGCGTTCACGGTGGTGGCGTTCGGCGCCGCGGTGTTCAACCGGGGGTGGGACCAGGGCAACCTCGGTCCGGCGATGGGCCGCAGCCTGGTCATCACCGTGCTCATCACCGTGGCCCAGGTCCTCACGTCGATCCTCGCCGCCTACGCGTTCGCCTTCCTGCGCTTCCCGGCCAAGCCGCTGGTCTTCGCCCTGTTCATGGGCACGCTGCTGCTGCCCCTCGAGGTCACGTTGCTGGCCAACGTGCAGACCATCCGCGAGCTGGGGTGGATCAACAGCAACGCCGGGCTGGTGCTGCCCTTCGGCGCCACGGCGTTCGGCACGTTCCTCATCCGCCAGGGCTTCCGGGGCGTCCCGCCCGAGATCCAGGACGCCACCCGCCTCGACGGCTACGGCCACATGGGGTTCCTGTGGCGGTTCGCCGTGCCGCTGACCCGTCCGGTCATCGCGTCGTTCACCGTCATCTCCGCACTGGGCGCCTGGAACCAGTACCTGTGGCCGCAGGCGGTCATCGACGACAGCCGCTACGAGACCGCGCAGATCGCGCTGAAGAGCATCGTGGGCACCGAGGTCGCCAACGCCAACGTCGGCGTGGCGGCGGCCCTCATCGTCGCCCTGCCGGTCGTCCTGCTGCTCGTCGCCTTCCAGCGCCAGATCATCCGCGGCTTGACGGCGGGTGCGGTCAAGGGATGACCTTCCCTCGGGGAGCCACCTCCCCCGCACCTCCCCCGCTCCCCCAGGAGGAGACACCATGACCCGGCGACGTCCCCGCCCCGCTCCGATCGGCGACCGGCGGCGGTCCGCGCTCGCGCTGCTCACCGCGGCGGCGCTCGTCGTCGCGGCCTGCAGCGACCCGCCCACATCGGGCGGCGACGAGGCGCAGACCGGCGGCAACGGCAACGGCGGCGCCGACCTGCCCGACTGCCCCCTCGACGCGCTCGACGAGGCCGGCGGTCCCGTCGAGGTCACCCTCTGGTACGGCGGCCTCAACGGGTCGGCCAAGATCGCCATGGACGACATGGCCGCGGCCTTCAACGCCAGCCAGGACGCCGTGGTGCTCAACGCCAGCAACCAGGGCGCCTCCTACGAGGAGGTGTACCGCAAGTACACCAGCGCGGCGGCGGCCGGCACCGACCAGCTGCCCGACATGATCTACCTCGAGGACACCCAGCTGCAGGCCATGGCCGACAGCGGCCAGGTGCTGCCGGCCGAGGCGTGCATGGAGGCGGCCGACTACGACCTGACCAACCTTGAGCCGGCGGCCCGGGCGAAGTACTCGGTCGACGACGTCCTCTACCCCGGGTACGTGAACGTGTCGACGCCGGTGCTCTACTACAACAAGTCGCACTGGGAGAAGGCCGGCCTCGACCCGGAGGACCCGCCGGAGACGCTCGACGAGCTCCACGAGCAGGCCCAGGCCATCAAGGAGGCCGGCGTCTCGGCCAAGCCGTTCTCGTTCAAGGCCACCCGCTGGTTCTACGAGACCTGGCTCACCGGCGTCGGCGGCGAGATCGTCAACGAGAACGACGGCCGCGACGGCCTGGCCACCGAGGCGACGTTCGCCAGCGACGAGGGCGAGGACGTCATGGAGCGGCTGGTGACCATGAACGACGAGGGCCTGCTCAACGTCTTCGCCAACACCGAGGGCGGCATCGACCACTACCTGGCGCTCATCACCCAGGAGTCGTCGATGCTGCTCGAGACCTCGACGGCGTCCACCACCATCCGCGACGCCCTCGGTGGCGCCATCACCGCCGAGCAGGCCGGCGCCGACTTCGACGCCTCGGCCATCGACCTCAGCGTGCTCGTGCCGGGGGCAGGCCAGTTCCCGGGCATCGAGGCGCCCGGTCGGGTCTTCCCGAGCGGCGGCGCGTTCTACATGCTGAACACCTCCGAGCCGGCCGAACAGGCGGGCTCATGGGCGTTCATGGAGTTCATGCTCCAGCCGGAGAACGCCAAGATGTGGCACCTCAACGGCGGCTACCTGCCCGTGGTCAAGGCCGTGGCCGACGAGCCCGACGTCCAGGCGTTCTGGGAGGACGACCTGGCCGGGGTGCTGCTGCAGCCCGCGGTCGAGCAGTTGGCCGACGCCGATCCCGACCAGCCCGGCCCGCTGATCGGCCCGTATCCCGACGAGACCCGGGCGCTGCAGTCGGCGATGGAGGCGATCCTCCTCGAGGGCGCCGACATCACCTCGACGCTCGAGGGCGCGGAGGACGACGTCACCGAATCACTCGAACGGTACGCGGGGTAGCCACGGCCCGGCGACGAGCGACCTCATCGGGGCGGCGGGCCCCGGGTGCCCGCATCGCCGTCGCGCTCGCGGTGGCGATCGCCGGCGCGGCGTGCAGCGACCCGCCCACCTCCTCCGGCGGCGACGACCGCGGGCAGCAGGGCGCGGGCGCCGGAGACGGGTTGCCCGACTGCCCGGTCGACGCGCTCGACGACGCGGCGGGCCCCGTCGAGGTGACCCTGTGGTACGGCGGCATCGGCGGTCCCACCCAGCAGGCCCTCGAGGACATGGTGGCGGCGTTCAACGCCGGCCAGAGCGAGGTGGTGGTGACCGCCAGCGACCAGGGAGCGTCGTTCGCCGAGGTCAACCGCAAGTTCGAGAGCGCCGCTGCGGCCGGCGCCGACCAGCTGCCCGACCTCGTCATGCTCGAGAACACCCAGCTCCAGGCGCTGTCAGACAGCGGTCTCGTGCTGCCCGCCGAGGCGTGCATGGACGCCGCCGGCTACGACGTCACCGACATCGAGCCCGCGGTGCGGGCCGCCTTCTCGGTCGACGACGTGCTCTACCCCGGCTACATGAACGTCAGCTCCCAGGTCCTGCACTACAACAAGGCCCACTGGGTGCGGGCAGGGCTCGACCCGGACGCACCACCCCGCACGCTCGACGAGCTGCACGCCCAGGCCCGCGCCCTCAAGGAGGCGGGGGTCTCGTCCAAGCCGCTGTCGTTCAAGGTCAGCCATGCCGTCTTCGAGAACTGGCTGAGCGGCGAGGGCGTCGAGGTGGTCGGCAACGACAACGGGCACGACGGGCTCGCCACCGAGGCGAGACTCGACGACCCCGTGGCCGTCGAGACCCTGGCGTTCCTCCAGCAGATGCACGACGAGGGCCTGCTCAACGTGTTTGCCAGCACCGAGGGGGGCATCGACCAGTTCCTGGCGCTGGTCACCCAGGAGTCGTCCATGCTCATCGAGACCTCGACCGCCTCGACCACCATCGCCGAGGCGGTGAGCGGCGAGCTCACGCCGGCCGAGGCGGGCGTCGACTTCGACGCGTCGATCGTCGACCGGGCCGATCTCGTGCCCGGCACCGGTGCGTTCCCGGGCATCAGCGGTCCCGGGCAGGTGCACCCCGGCGGCGGCGGGTTCTTCATCGTCTCGTCGTCGGCGCCCGAGCAGCAGGCGGGGTCGTGGGCGCTGCTCGAGTACATGCTCGAGCCGGCCAACGCGCAGGCCTGGCACCTCCGAGGCGGCTACCTCCCCGCGGTCAAGGCCGTGCAGGACGAACCGGCTGTGCAGGCCTTCTGGGAGGACGACCTCGCCGGCGTGCTGCTGCGGCCCGCCGTCGAGCAGCTGCGCGGCGCCGACCCGGACGAGCCCGGCCCGCTCGTCGGCCCCTTTCCCGACTTCGCCGATGCCCTCGAGGACGCCGTCGAGGCCGTGCTGTTCGACGATGCCGACCCGGCTGCCGCGCTCGCACGCGCCCAGGACACGGTGACCGAGTCGCTG
>JAFGPU010000185.1 GCA_016936035.1 Acidimicrobiales bacterium | reverse complement strand
GATGCCGGCGTTGTTGACGATGATGTCGACCCGGCCCCACGAGTCGAGGGCGGTCTGCACGATGCTGCGGCCGCCTTCGGGCGTGGCCACGGAGTCGTAGTTGGCGACCGCCTCGCCACCGGCGGCGGCGATCTCGTCGACGACGGCCTGGGCTGCGGTGGTGCCGCTGCCGGTGCCGTCCACCGACCCGCCGAGGTCGTTCACCACGACCAGCGCACCGCGCCGGGCCAGCTCGAGTGCGTGCGACCGGCCGAGGCCGCCGCCCGCGCCGGTGATGATCGCGACCTTGCCGTCGAATCCGAGATCAGCCATGAAGCCCAGCGTAGAAGGCTGCTCGCGGGGCCTTCGAATCGGCTTGGGCGGTCAGAGGCGGCGGTGCGAGCGGGCGTCGAGCCACGACGCGATGCCGAGCAGGACGTACACCCCAGCGACCGTGGACGCCACCCACGCGTACCCGCCGGCCACGGGGACCAGGGCGAGGCAGACCGCCGCCGCCCCGAAGAAGAAGATCGCCCGACGGTCCATCAGCACCTCACGAGAGCACGTCGACGAGCCGGAACGACAGCCACGAGATGGCGAAGGCCCCGGGGATGGTCAGGATCCACGCCCACACCACCCGCCCGGCGACGCCCCAGCGCACGGCGGAGAGACGCCGGGCGGCGCCCACGCCGACGATGGCGCCGGTGATGGTGTGGGTGGTCGAGACGGGGATGCCGGCGGCCGAGGTGGCGAAGAGCGTGAGGGCGGCGCCCGACTCGGCGGCCACGCCGCCGACGGGCTGCAGGCGCGTGATCTTCGAGCCCATCGTCTTGACGATGCGCCAGCCACCGGTGAGCGTGCCCAGCCCGATGGCCGTGTGTGCGGAGAGCACAACCCACAGCGGGGTGGCGGCGTCGGGGGCGGCGTGGCCGCTGGCGATGAGCAGGGCGAGGATGATCCCCATCGTCTTCTGGGCGTCGTTGGCCCCGTGCCCGAGGCTGAAGGCGGCGGCCGACACCAGCTGGCCGAGGCGGAAGCCCCGGTTGAGGCGGTCGGTGTTGCGGGTGCGGTGGAACACCCAGAAGATGCCGATCGTGATGAGCAGGCCCATGGCGAGGCCGACCAGGGGCGACAGGACGATGAAGATGCCGATCTTGCGCAGCCCCTCGGCGATGAGCACGTCGACGCCGGCCTTGGCCACCGCCGCACCGGCCATGCCGCCCACGAGCGCGTGCGACGAGCTGGTCGGCAGGCCGAACCAGAACGTGATCAGGTCCCACACGATCGCCCCGACGAGGCCCGCGAAGACGACGCCGATCGACAGGACCTGCTGGGTCACCACGTCGTTGGCGATCGTGGCGGCCACGGCGTCACCGAACACGAGGAAGGCGGCGAAGTTGAAGAACGCCGCCCACATGACCGCGATGCGCGGGGACAGCACGCGCGTGGAGACGACCGTGGCGATGGAGTTGGCGGCGTCGTGGAAGCCGTTGACGAAGTCGAAGCCGAGCGCGACCGCGATGACGAAGATGACCGAGAGCTCCATGGCGTGCCCCTCAGCGGGTGGTGGCGCCGCCGCGGGTCATGCGTGCTTCAGCACGATCGACTCGACCACGTCGGAGATGTCCTCCAGGGTGTTGAGGGCGCCCTCCATGGCCTCGATGACGTCCTTCCAGCGCAGCACCTCGAGGGCGTCGAACTCGCCGCCGAAGAGCCGGGCGAGGATGCGCCGGTGGACGGCGTCGCCCTCGCTCTCGAGCCGGTCGATGGCGTCGAGGTGGGGCTGGGTGCCCTTCATCGTCTCGAGCCGGCTCATGAGCTGCTGGGTCTCGTCCGCGCACTGCACCACGAGATCGGCCTGCTCCTTGAGCTCGGGCAGGACGGTGGTGATGCCGGTGATCTGCATGCGGTGCGACACCTCGAGCAGGTCGTCGACGACGTCGTCGAGCTCCTCGGCGAGGGCGTGGATGTCCTCGCGGTCGAACGGGGTGACGAACGTGGTGTTCAGCCGCTGCAGGATGGTGTGGACGATCTCGTCGCCCTGCTGCTCGCAGGCCGCCACCGCCTCGTGGAGGGCGGGGTCGGACGGGTCGACGAGCAGGTCGCGCAGGCGGCGGGCGCACTCGGCCACGTTGGCGGCCGACTGGTCGAACAGCTCGAAGAAGGCGTCGTCGGTGGGAACGAGGCGGAACCGCACCGCTCAGGTCCCGTCGGCGAGGTAGCTGATGCGTTCGGCGATGTGCACGGCGTGATCCCCCAGGCGTTCGTAGAACCTGGCCACCAGCGTGGTCTGCACGGCGTCGGCCAGGGCGATGTCAGCGTTGCCGAGCTCGGCGACGAGCCGGTCGTGGACGTCGTCGAGGTGGTCGTCGGCTCTGTCGAGCTCGCTCGCGACCCCGCCGTCGCGCTCGGCCCAGGCGTCGGCGGCACGGCGCCACAGGTCCACGCACGTGCTGCCCATCTGCTCGAGCATGCCGCGCACGGTGGGGGAGAGGCGCAGGGCCAGGCCGTTGACCGCCCGCTGCGCGATGTG
>JAFGPU010000184.1 GCA_016936035.1 Acidimicrobiales bacterium | reverse complement strand
GCTCCCACCGCCAGCGCGGTGATGACGCCCTCGCCGACGCCGATGAGGGCGTGGGTGCCGAGCATGGCCGTGAGCACCCCGCCGAGGGGGATGTCGGCCGTGCCACCGACGGCGTACTCCAGCACGAAGGCCGCGGCGGCCAAGGGCACGGACGCGCACGCGGCCAGTCCCGCGGCCACGTTCACGCCGACGAGCCCGTCGGGCAGCACCGCCCGGATGGCCCGGTACACGAGGTAGCCGCCGATGCAGCCCACCAGGCTCATGTTGACGATGTTGAGGCCCAGCGCGCTGAGGCCCCCGTCGGCGAAGAGCAGCGCCTGCACCGCGAGCACCACGGCGATGCACATCGAGCCCGCCCAGGGCCCGATGAGCACGGCGGCCAGCACCCCGCCGAGCAGGTGCCCGCTGGTGCCGTGGGCCACCGGGAAGTTGAGCATCTGCACCGAGAAGATGAACGCGGCCGTCACCGCCGCCAGCGGGACCTGGCGCTCGCCCAGCTGGTCGCGGCTGCGGCGCGTGGCGACGGCCAGCGTCCCGACCGCCACCACCCCGACGGCGGCCGAGGTCGTGCCGTCGACGAACCCGTCGGGGATGTGCATGTCGGGAACGTTAGTGCAATAGGGTTGCAACAGGAACCCGTACGCAGCAAGGACCGCGCGCAGATGGCAGGCTGCCAGCCATGATCGAGAGCCCGCACCCCTCGCAGCCGCGCCCGGTCGACGCCGCGGTCGAGGCGATCCTCGACGAGCTGCGGGCCGACGGCGGCCGCATCACCAGCGGGCGGCGCGCCATCGTGCGCTCGCTGCTGTCGGCCGACGACCACCACGTCACGGCCGACGAGCTCGCGTCCCGGGTGCAGGTCGACCATCCCGACGTGAACCGCTCGACCGTGTACCGCACGCTCGACGCCCTCGAGGCGATGGGCGTGCTCAGCCGCATCTCGCTCGGCACCGGCGGCGCCGTCTACCACCTCGCCGACCACGCCCACCACCACCTGGTGTGCACGCGCTGCCGGTCGGTCGTCGAGGTGCAGCCCGGGCTGCTCGGCCCGGTCATGGACCAGCTCGAGGCCCAGACCGGGTTCTCGCTCGACCGGCCGCACGTGGTCATCTCCGGGCTGTGCGCCTCGTGCCGGCCCGGCAAGCCGTCCTGACGACCGCGCCGGCGGCGTACGTCACCCGCGCGCGGCGTCGGTCATCCGCCGGTGGACGCAGGTTCGCCGAACAGGTCGGTGCCGGCGGCCTCGCGCAACGTCGCCAGCGCCGTGTCCGCGGTGTCGCCCTCGGCGTTGAGCTCGTCGATGGCCGCGTTCGCGCTTGCGAGGTCGTTGGCATCGAACGCGGTCCGGAGGGTGTCGAACAACTCGGACCGGCGCTGATCGCAGTCGCAGAGGTCGGTGCTCGCGTCGAGCGCCGTCGTCGCACGCGCCTCGACGTCCGCGACCTCGGACTGCGCATCGGCGAGCCGCGCCTCGGCCGCGTCGCGCTCGTCGACTGCGGCGTCCCGCTCGTCCTGCAGCTCCGGCAGCTCCGCGCGGGCCTCGTCGAGGTCGTCGTCAGCCCGCGACGCCGCCGTACTGCCGGCGACGGCGATCGCGACACCGAGCACCAGCACCACGGCAGCGACGATGACACCCACCAGGCCCCGGCCGGTGGAGCGGTCCTGCGGTCGGTCCTCAGCCATCACCATCCTCCTCGATGGCGTCCACGTCGACCTGCAGCTCGTCGCGCGCCACGGTCAGCTCGTCGGCGGCGGTGCGCCAGTCCTCGACGGGCGCGTCGAGGCACGAGCCCCCCGAGGGGAACGACGCCGACGCCGCGTTGAGGCAGTCGATGATGGCGTTGAACGCCGTCAGCTCGCTTTCGGCGGCACCAGCGACGTTGCTGATGCTGGCATCGAGGTCGCTGCTCTGCGCCTCGAGCTCCTCCGCCTCGGCCGCGTCGGCGGCGGCGGCATCGCGGGCGGACGCGGCCTCGTCCTCGAGCTCGGCGACCTGGTCGGTGGCCGCGTCGGCGTCGTCCCGGGCGTCCGACGACGCGACCCAACGTGCGACGCCGAAGGCTGCCAGGGCGAGACCCACGACGACTGCGATCACGGTGCCGATGCGGGCACCACGCGACTCGGTCCACGAGCGGTCGCGCTGCGCCTGGGTGCGACCCGGTGGCGCCGGGCCCGGTGGTGGCCCCACCGGGCCGCCCTCCGATGGCGGGGGTGGCGGTGGTGGCGGCGGGTACTGCGGCGGTGGGGCGTCGGGGCCCCTGGGTTCGTCCATGCGGGCCTCCGGTTGGGCAGGCCCCAGCTGTGTGGTGACCGCAACTCTACGGTGCGGACCGTGCCACGGGTAGCACCGGCCGGCCGCAGCAGGGCCGACCTGGCGGCGGCACGCCCCACCGCCCCGCCGCCCGACCGCGGCTCAGCCGGCGATCTCGCTGATCTGCATCACCGGCGTGATGGTCGTGTAGTTCGGCACGTCAGCCTGCACGGCGCCGGTGCCCTCGGCCGCCAGCGCCTCGTGCATGGCCTCGAGCGACGGGAACCGGAAGTGCACCGCGGCGACGTAGGGACCGTCGAGTCCCGTGTCGACCTCGGCGGCGTCGAGTCCCCAGGTGCGGCACGCCAGCGGCACGTGCTCGTTGCGGTAGTAGTCGTGGTCGAAGGTGGCGCCATCGCTGCGGGGGTAGAGCACGGAGAGCCGGATCATGGTCGTCCTCCTGGACGTCGTCGACGGGATCGGACTGCGGACGGGGCGAGGTGCGGTCGGCCTCAGCCCTCGTGTCGCTGGACCAGCTCGACCTGGTAGCCGTCGGGGTCGCCGACGAAGGCGATGGTCACGGGCCAGCGGTCGAGCCGCATGGGCGCGACCAGCGACGGGTGCCCGGCGTCGACCGCCCGCCGGTGCAGGCCGTCGCAGTCGTCGGTGTTCACGTACAGCTTCCACATCGAGCCCATGCGGACCGGGCCGTCCTGGTCGGCCTGCTGGGCGAGCTGCAACTTCCCCCGCGTGCCGGGGGCCTCGACGATGGCCTCGCGCGCCTGGGGGATCTCGGTGCGGCTGGTGCAGGTCAGGCCCAGCAGCTCGTAGAAGGCGATGCTGGCCTCGATGTCGGTCACGTTGAGGCAGTACTGGCCCAGCCACGGGCCGACGGCCGGAGCGTCGTCGGGCCAGGGGTGCCGCTGCACCAGCTCGACCAGGTAGCCGTCGAGGTCGCGCACGAACGCGACCGTCACCGGCCAGCGGTCCAGGCGCTCCGGCGCCGACTCGACCGCGGCACCCGCGGCGCGGGCGAGGTCGAACGTCGCCGCGATGTCGTGGGTGTCGACGTACAGCTTCCAGAA
Source organism: Acidimicrobiales bacterium (assembly GCA_016936035.1). Taxonomy (GTDB): domain Bacteria; phylum Actinomycetota; class Acidimicrobiia; order Acidimicrobiales; family VFJN01; genus ZC4RG19. The sequence goes on along the minus strand of JAFGPU010000184.1, from coordinate 1,095 downwards.
CGCGGTGCCGAGGTCGAGCGGCGCTTCCTGCTGCTTCTGCTGGGCGAGCTGCAGCTTGGAGCCCCCGGCGGGGTTCTCGACGATGGCCTCGAACGCCTGCGGGATCTCGGTGCGGCTGGTGCACTCGAGCCCGAGGGCGGTGTAGAACGCCACGGACCGGTCGAGGTCGGTGACGTTCAGGCAGAACTGGCCGAGCGAGCTGGTCATCGCCCCTCGTCGGAGTAGAACTGCTCGGCCCAGCGCCTGTGCTCGAGGATGAGCCGCTCGGTCTTCGTGACCACCGGCGGGTCGCGGTACACCTTGTTCTCCCAGATCGGGATGTCCTGCGAGACCCCGGCGCAGAACGAGTCGGCGGCCTCGATCACGGCGTCCTCGCCGTTGGCCCGGGGCGCGGTGAACACCCAGCGGACGTGCACGTTGCCGGCGTCGATCGGCGTGGTCGACGACAGGAAGGTGACCGTGTCGGCGACGCGCAGCACCCCGAGGCCGAGGCCGAAGCCCTCGCGGACGAAGGCGCCCCCGCCGGCGACCGTCTTCTTGTAGGTGCCGTCGGTGATCATGTCGTCGTCGGGAATGGTCTCGGACCCGTGGACGTACCGGAAGTGCGAGAAGTCGACGTTGTTCTCGGCCATGTCCTGGGCCGACACCCGCACCTCGAAGTCGCGCACGACGATGGGCGACCAGTCGTCGTCGTGGAACTCGGGCACCTCGGGCACGTCGTAGAACGGGTCGTCGCCCCGGGCGTGGTACCAGGCCCAGACCATGTGGTTGCGCTCGAGCGTCGGGTAGGCGCGCCCGTGGGCCTTGGGCGGAATGCGGGACACGTCGCCGTAGGGGATCTCGACGCACGTGCCCGACGAACCGTCGAAGCGCCAGCCGTGGAACGGGCACCGGATGCACCCGTCCTCGACCCGGCCGCCGACCGCCAGGTGGGCACCGAGGTGGGGGCAGTGGGCGTCCATGACGCAGGCCGTGCCGTCGGCACCCCGGTAGAGGACCAGGTCGCGGTCGAAGTAGTGCAGGGCGCGCACGTCGCCGGGGGCCAGGTCGGCCGACTCGGCGACCACGAACCAGCCGTTGGGCACCGGGAACGGG